>JBARQW010000213.1:0-16439 GCA_049643905.1 Bipolaricaulia bacterium | reverse complement strand
GATCGTCGATGACCGAGAACTTCAGGTCGGCCTTCGCTCCCATCCACCCGAAGTCGCCCGTTGACAGCGGAACCAACGCCCCGGTCTGCATTCCGAGATCGATCTTGTCCGACAGGCCAATCGCCAGCCTCGCCTGCGGCGTCAGGTTCCAATTCGGATCCTCGCCGGGCAGGATGTTCATCAGCCCCGTTCCCAAGGTGATCGCGACGTTCCCGGCTCCGACCATCCTCGCCGTTTGGAATAGGTTGAACAGACACCCGGTGCTTGACACAAGCACGACTCCCAACAGGCCTGCGGCCAACAGAATCTTGGTTCTCTTGCGCATGTTACCCCCTTCACCTTCCGAGTTGCTTCGAGACACTCTGCCGGAAACGGAAACCGTGTGTCAAGACCTGCGCGACGGCTTGGCGGTTCCCAAGTCCCGTAGACAGAGCATCCGCCCGGCCGATCGCAGCCTGCCGGGGAAGCTCGCGTCGACACTCAGTCTCCGCTCTCTCGCGCATGCCGATTCCGCCTGGTTTGCCCATCCCATCGACGAATGCTATGATCCTTGGGAATCTTGGCTCGGGGGGCGTGTCGATGGCCGGTCATTCGAAGTGGGCAAACACCAAGTACCGCAAGGAGCGCCAGGACAAGAAGCGTTCCAACGTGTTCGCCAAGCTCATCAAAGAGATCACGCTTCAAGCGCGTAGTGGCGATCCAAATCCGGAGAACAACCCCGGACTCGCCCAGGCTCTGGAGCGAGCCAAGGCGGCGAATCTGCCGAAGGACAACATCAACAAGGCGATCAAGCGGGCGACTGGCGAACTCGAAGGCGTATCCTACGAGGAGGCGACCTACGAGGGCTACGCTACGGATGGGGTTGCCGTCCTCGTCCGCGTCGTCACAGATAACCGAAATCGTGCCTCGGCGGGAGTCCGCCACATCTTCAGCAAGCATGGCGGGAATATGGCCGCGGCCGGAAGCGTCGCCTGGCAGTTCGAGCGACGGGGCGTCGTCGTCCTCGCCGATCTGCCGGAAGAGATAGACCGCGACGAGCTCTTGATGTCGCTGATCGATGCCGGCGCTCTCGATCTGGACGATCAAGGCGAGGCAATCGAGATCACGTGTGAGCCGTCAGATCTTCCTCATCTGAGCGCCGCCGTGCGCGACCGAGAGCTCGATCCGATCCGCGCTGAAGTGACGATGCTACCCAAGTCCACCGTTCACGTGGAGGCGACCTCAGCGGGGAAGGTTCTGAGGCTGATTGACGCCCTCGACGAAAACGAGGACGTCCAAGAAGTATACGCGAATTTCGACATCGACGATGAAGTGCTCGAACGTTTGAACGCGTAAGAACGAAGGGAGCAGATGATGAGACGGTATCGGTGGCGCGCAGTTACTGTAGTGATGGTCTTCCTCGCGTGCGGTTCGGTCTTTGCGACGGCGGAGACGATCATCACGTCGGGCGGATCAGTTCTCCAAGGGATCGTCGAATTCGGGATCCCAGCCGTCATTAGTGTGACGTCAGCGACGGGCGACGTCTTCACGGTGCAGCGATCGAATCTGAAGTCGATTCGCTTCCCCGAAGAGGAGGGCGCCGATCTTACGGTTGAGACGTTCGACGGGAACATCCTCATCGGGGCTCTCGGCGGCGTACCCGAAGTGATCGGGCTCAGGACGTCGAGCGGGGACGTGCAATCGGTCAAGCTGTCGAGCATCGTCGAGATTCGTTTCGATCCCGCGCCTCCACTGGCACCAACCCCGACGCAACCGACCACGCCGGCGCCGACTGCCCCGGCGCGGGTAGCGTTGCCCCCGGCGCCCGCCACGAGCAACGCCGCGGCCATGGCGGCGGCCGTGACCGAGATCCACGAGGACTCAAAGGGTGGGATCACGCTCGGTCTCGATCTCGGGCTCCAACTCGGCTTCACGTCGAAAAGCGGGCTGCGCATCCCGCGCTGGACACTCGGCTTCGACTTCCTTCTTCTCGGACCCGTCTGGCGCAGCTACTTCGGACCGTCTACCTCTCGCATCCAGGAGTCGGCCCTCGAACTCGCAACGGACGATCCGTCCCTCGACCTGGAGGAGCTGACGGAGGCTGTGCGCGAAGATGTAACGCCGTTCATTCTTCCGTATCTCCATGTCGGCACAAACGCGCTCGTCATCCCTGAAGTCGGCGGAGGCGTCATGCTCCGTTTGGGCAGTGCGATCTACATAGATCTTGGAGCTTCGATCGACATCCTGGGACTCATTTGGTACTCCGTGGGACTGCAGATCGTTCTCTGAGGGGCACCAAGAGCAAAAGGAGGAGAAGATGAGGAAGGCAATGGGTGTGGTGGTTGTGGCTCTGAGCCTGCTGTTCGTCGCTATCGGCACGAGCGCGCAGGACAACGACGCGTGGATACCGGGCCTCGCGTCATTCGTGCTCCCCGGACTCGGGCAGGTGCTCAACGACCAGGTGGATAGAGCGATCGTCCACTTCGGCGTAGACGTGGCGATTTGGGCTGTAGGGTTCTACGTTGGCATGTTCTTCCCGTACGGCTACTACGCGATCCCTGCGCTCCATCTCGGGTGGGCTGTGTTCAGCGGCTTCGACGCCTACAATGTGGCCAAGGACACTGGATTCTCGATCGGGTTTGTGCGGAACGGCATCACGCTTTCGTACAGCTACTGAGCGCGCGACCCGTCGTGGCTTAGAGAAGAACGAGAAGCGCCGTCGCCAGGAGCGCAACTGCGACGGCAGCGAATTGAAGAAGGCCCCGGCCCCACTGGGTCGGGGCTTTCTCTGTCTCCAGCAGGTCGTAGGAGACGAGCGTTGCACCCTCCGCGTCCACGTCGAGAACGAGTCGGCCCAGATTCCGCGCGAACGCCCCGGTCTGCACAATTAGCGTCTTCCCAGCGCGAACTGGTTCCCGCGTCTCCTCGTGTGAATGACCGGTGACGAAGAGGTCGATCGACGAGACCGCGGTGGTGATTCGAACTGCCTCGTCGATCGGAACATGCCCGACGGCGACGATCAGGTCGGCTGGCTCCGCGAGCTTGTCGATCTCCCTCACAATCGCCTTCCCCGGCTCGACGTGGCGAAGCCACGGGTAGTCGGGATGAGGAAGATACTGATCCGTGATGACACCGATAAGCAGAACGCGGATCCCAGCGATCGATCGAACGACCGACGACGCAAACGGAGTCGCGAACCCGCCGGCCGGTTCGAGGTTGGCGCAAAGAACGGCGAACCCCGCCTGATCGACAAGTTCGAAGAGCCGATCGGGGCCCCAGTAGAGGTCGTGGTTGCCGAGCGCCATCGCGTCGTAGCCGACGCCGTTCATCCACTCGACCATGTCGTCTGCTCCCCCGACCATCGCGGATGGACGCCGGAAGTCCTGCCACGTATCGCCCGCGTCGACGAGAAGAACGGGCGCGCCCTTCGCGCGCTCCTCCTCGATCAGCTCCCGCAGGGAGTCGAGCCGAGCGAAACGCAGATGAAGATCGTTCGTGTGGAGAATCGTCAGCGGCCTGGACCAACTTGCGAACGCGATCCCGACGAGCGCGATCCCGACAAGGAGGCTCACGCCGATGCGCGCTGTGCCGCTCACAGGGTTCCTCCGACGGTCAGCTTCGCGCCGTCACGCGTCAAGAGGAATGACAGACCCCAGAGTCGGCTTCGTCCGGGGTAAATCCGGAAGCCGAGGATTGCCCCGAGATGCCCGTCGCCCTCTTCGAGTCCGACGAGAATCGACACGGACTGATGAAACGCGTACTGCACGAAGCCCCAACGAGCACTCGTCGCCCCCCACGTCCGGCCGAAGTCGACGTGGACCGGCCCAAGGAAGAGCGTGGAGACCAACGAGACGTTCTGCGGATTCAGTTCGATGACCACGTTCAGCGGAAGAAGGTCCCTTACGACGAGGAAACGAACCTCGGGTTCGAAGAGGCTAAGCGAACTGACGTTGGCGACCACGTCGAGCCGGGGTGCCAGGCTTCCCACGATTGATCCGCTGAAGCGGCCCTCCGAGAACTCCAGGGCAATTGACGTTCGTCCGACGTCTCCAAGCAAGACCGCCTCCGGAAGATCCCGAAACGCGTAGTGGGGGGCTGCGAATCCGCAGACCGCCCACGACAGCAGGAGCAAGACGACCAGCACGCGCTTCACGATCTTTCAGAGTACCCGACGGAGGAGATGCCGCCAATCGTTGATTTCGTCTGAACGGACCCACACAATCGGTGCATGCTTTCGAGAGCGGTCGAGGAGACGATTCGAAGTCATCGAATGTTCGAGCCGGGCGATCGCGTCCTCGTCGCGGTCTCGGGCGGCGTCGATTCCGTCGTCCTGCTTCACGTCCTGTGCGCGCTCTCTGACGACCTCGGTCTCTCGCTTGCAGTCGCACATCTGAACCACGGATGGCGCGCCGACGCCTCCGACGACGATGCCCGCTTCGTCGAGTCCCTGGCAGAAGAAGCCGGAATCGATGTCGTCGTCGAGTGGATTGCTGAGGAGATCCTCGACGCGCATCGCGCCCTCGGCAGAGAAGGGGCGGCACGCGAGGTCAGGCGCCGCTTCCTCGAGACAGCGGCCGTCTCCGCCGGCGCGACGAAGATCGCCGTCGGGCACACGGCCAGCGACAGAGCGGAAACGATCCTGTTCAACCTCATCCGCGGCGCAGGAACGGCCGGCATGACTGGGATCGACGCGGTCAACGGATCGTTCGTTCGTCCGATGATCGCCGTGACACGCGACGATGTCCTCGCCTACGCCGAACAGAACGGACTCGCCTGGCGGGAGGACGCATCGAACGCCGATCTGGCCTTCTCGCGCAATCGGATCCGCCACCGCGTTCTCCCCGAGCTGGAGCGGCTCAACCCACGAGCGGTGGAGGCGATCTGCCGAGCCGGAGACCTCGCTTCCGAGTCTCGGCGGGCCGAGGAATTCCTCGTATCGATCCTCTGGGGAGACGTCGTCGTTTGCGAAGAGCCTGGCGAAGTCCGGCTGCGCCGCCGGGAGCTCTCGGAGCTTCCGCTCGAGGTCCAGCACCTCATCCTGCGAGACGCGTCCCGGCGCGCTCGCGGCGACCTTGACGGAATCGAGCGGTGCCACGTCGACTCCGTCCTCGGGCTTGTTGGTGCGAGCGACGGACACAGCGAGGCGCACGTGCCTCGCCTGCATGCCCGCGCCGATCAAGACGTGTTGAGCCTTTCTGCGTCACCCTTCCCGGACTCTTCGGCATGGGAGACCCCGCTTGAGATCGGCCGCCGCACGTTCCCCGAACGCGGCTTCTCCCTCGATCTGAAGCTCTTCGAGCAGGAGGCGGACGCGCCTGTACTCGATCCGTCCGACCGATTGACCGAAGTCGCTGACGCCGATCGTGTTGTCTTCCCGCTTCGCGTCCGCAACCGCCGCATCGGCGATCGCTTCACACCGCTGGGCATGGAGCAGCCGGTCAAACTGAAGGACTTCCTGATCAACGAGCGCGTTCCGTTCTTCGACCGAGACGACGTTCCGCTTCTGTGCGACGGCGAGCGGATTCTGTGGGTCGTCGGCGTTCGGCTGTCGAACGAGGTCCGGATGACGGAGACGACGAAACGCCTTCTCGTCATGCGAATGGAGCCTGTCTCATGATCACCTTCCTGATTTTCGCCGGGTCGATCCTCCTCCTGATCGGGTTCCACGAGGCCGGACACTTCTTCGCCGCCAAGGCGTTCGGCGTGTACGTCATCGAATTCGCCATCGGGTTCGGCCCGCGCCTTGTGACGGTGAGAGGGAAGGAGACCCGCTACAGCCTCCGCGCCATTCCGTTCGGGGGATACGTGCGGATGGCGGGGGAGGATCGCCGAGAGACCGACGACGCGATCCCGGCGGATCGACTCCTCTATCGGAAGTCACCGCTCGTTCGAGCCGCCATCAGCTTCGCCGGACCCGCAGCGAACCTGCTGCTGGCGTTCGTCGTAACGCTCGCTGTCGTCTGGTCTTTCAGCTTCCCAGTTCTCCAGATCGCCGACGTCGTTCCCGACACGCCGGCCGCCGACGTGTTCATGCCGGGAGACAGGATCATGGCGATCGACGGGCGAAACGTCTACCTCATCGATCAAGCCATCGACGCAATTCAGCGGTCTGAGGGCGACGACATGGAGGTCGTCATCCGCCGAGAGGGTGAAGAGGAGACCGTCCGCCTCCGTGCTGAGCTGGCCGACGAAGAGAGCCACTACGTCATCGGAGCGTACTTCCAGTCGATCGCCTACACGAACGAACTCGCCTCGGTTGCGCTCGATTCGCCCATCGCGGCGGTCGGCCTCAGGGATGGCGATCTCTTGACCAAGGTCGGCGAAGCGGACGTCGGCTCCGCCGTTGCGCTCCTCGTCGAACTCGAGTCGGAAGCGGAATCGACGACACTGACGGTGCGACGCGACGGGGAGATCGTGAGCGTTCCGATCGGCGACCCCGCCGCGCTCGCCGAGGCGTTCGTATCGCTTCTCCCCTTCAGCGATCTCGGGGTCGACTTCCGCCGCACAGGGTTCGTCGGCGGCCTGGCCATCGGTTCGGGGCAGTTCGCCGAATACACGGGAATGTTGGGAAGCATCGTCGGCGGGATCGTCAGCGGACGCGTCGCAGCGAGCGAGGCCCTCCATGGGCCTGTCGGTGTCGCCCGCACACTCGGCGAGGGCTTCCGCCTCGGCCCGGCCGTCTTCTTTCAGCTCCTCGCTTTCCTCAGCCTGAACTTCGGCCTCTTGAACCTCATCCCGTTCCCCGGCCTCGACGGGAGCCGCGTGGGATTCGCCTTCTACGAGATGATTCGCGGGCGTCCGATTCCGGTGGAACGAGAGGGCCTCATCCACGCGATCGGATTCATCGTGCTGATCGGAGTGATGATCCTGATCACCTACAAGGACCTCGTCACCCTGTTTCGATGAGGGCGACGGCGAACGCCGCGATCCCTTCCCCTCGGCCGACGGCTCCCATTCCCTCACTCGTCGTCGCTTTCAGCCCGACGAGACCGGCTTCGATCCCGAGCGCCCTTGAGAGGATTTCGCGCATCTCTGCGAAGTGCGGGGTCAGCTTCGGTTCCTCGGCGATGACGGTCGCGTCGACGTTGACCGAACGAAGGCCGGCGTCTCTGACCTTCGCCATGACCTCGCCCAGCAAGCCGATGCTCGAGGCCCCGCGGTAGGCCTCGTCGGAATCAGGGAAGTGCACACCGATGTCGCCTAGCCCGGCGGCGCCGAGAAGCGCATCGCAGATCGCGTGGGTCAAGACATCGGCATCGGAATGGCCCAGAAGGCCTTGCTCGTGTGGAACCGAGACACCGCCGAGGATGAGGGGGCGATCGGCCGTGAACCGGTGGAAGTCAATCCCAAGTCCCACGCGCCGGTCACTCATCCGTCTCTCCCTTCGCAAGCTGCCTGACCACGTCGTGCGCCAGGCCGAGAGCGAATCCGCGCCGAGCGAGATAGCCGACGGTTCGTCGATCCCGTTTCTCCGACTCGACCCCGCTCAGCCGTTCATAACGCTCGCCGGCAAGACGCCAGATCAGCTCTTTCTCCATCGAGGCGGGATACCCGTCGGCGAGCGCCTTCTCTGCGATCGGATCCGGTACTCCCTTTTCGCTAAGCTCGCGTGCGATCGCCCGCCGCGACAGTGGGCGGTAGAGCACCCGATCCTCGATCCACAAACGCGCGAACGTCCGGTCGTCGATCAGTCCGGCGTCTTTCGCCAGAGCCATCGCCCGCTCGATCTCGCGCTCGGAGAACCCTCGTCCCTCAAGGCGACTGCGGACTTCGAACTCGCTCCTGGGACGAGCCTTCAGCAGCCGGACGAGGTACCGCCAAGGATCACTCGTCCTCGTCGGCGGCCTCCTCAGGCTCTTCCGCCGAAAGGGGTTCGGACGCTTTGAGTCCGGCCTTTTCGCGAATCTCCGCTTCGAGCTTCGCCGCAAGCGCGGTGTCCTCCTCCAGTGCAACGGCGCTGTTGCCGATCCCCTGGCCAAGCCGCTCGTCTCCGTACGAGTACCAAGCGCCGCTTCGAGAGATCACGCCGAGGGCGTGTCCGGTGTTGACGAGGTCGCGCTCGCGGACGATCCCCTTCCCGTAGATGACGTCGAACGTCGCCTCTTTGAACGGAGGTGCTACTTTGTTCTTCACGACGCGCACGTTGACGTGCGTCCCGACGCGCTCGGTCCCTTCCTCGATCCGTCCCGAGTTCCACAGCTGCAATCTGAGCGACGCGTAGAACTTAAGCGCCCGACCGCCCGACGTGGTCGTCGTCGCGCCGTATCGCGCACCGCTGATCACCGACCGGATCTGGTTGGTGAAGACGACGATCGTCTTCGACTGCGAAATCGAACTCGACAGTTTCCGCATCGCCTGGCTCATCAGGCGAGCTTGCAGCCCGACCTGGGCATCACCCATTTGCCCTTCAATCTCGGCGATTGGCACGAGGGCCGCGACCGAGTCGATGACGATGATGTCGACGGCGCCACTCCGCGTCAGCTGCTCGGTGATCTCAAGCGCCTGCTCTCCGGAGTTCGGCTGCGACAGGAGGAGATGATCGAGATCGACGCCCAATGCGCGGGTGTACGTGGGGTCGAGCGCGTGCTCGGCGTCGATGAACGCTGCGATCCCATCGCGCCGCTGCACCTCAGCGATCATGTGAAGCGCGACCGTCGTCTTCCCGCTCGACTCGGAGCCGAAGATCTCAACGATCCGGCCGCGCGGCACCCCGCCGACGCCGAGTGCGATGTCCAGTGCGAGCGACCCGGACGGCACGGCCTCCACTTCGAGGACCTGCGCACCGTCGCCGAGCCACATGATGGACCCTTCTCCATAGGTCTTCTTGATCTGCTTGAGTGTGTTCTCCAGTACCTCGCGCTTACCCATTCTTCGTGCCCCCTACATCTCGACTATCCGACATTCTAGGACATTCGGCTGCCAGATTCAATGGAGCCAATGAATGACATGTGGAACACAACATGATTGCCGCTTCTCCTGCCCCTGATTCACTTCTAGCGCCCGGAACTCAGTTTCCTCGCCTCGCGCATGAACCGCTCCGCGTCCTCGCGGGCGACGCCGACGAGCGTGAAATCTCCACCCGATGTTCGGACCGAGAGAGCTCCGCGCCGGTACGTCAGCCCGATCGAATCGAGTGGGAGTTCCCGCTCGACGTCGAACGAGACCGCCGACCTTCGCAGGAGGCGACCGAGGAGGCGAGCTCCCGATCGTTGCAGGAAGGCTGACAGGGCTCCCTCTTCTTCCGAACTTGCTGCGCGAAGTCCCTCGAGCGCTTCGCGGATGCCCTGCTTCGGATCCTTCGCGAGTTCGACCACAACCGAGCCCCCCTCCGTCAGGATCAGCGTCAGCTGATCGTTCACGTCGGAGACTCGCACAACTTCCTTGAGCCACGAGACCTCGACGACCCGCTCCGGACCGACCCCTCGAAGGCTCTTCCGCCCGAGAGGCATGTATCGCAGTTCCGGTGGCAGGCCGACATGCTGGTGTATCTCCTCCGTGACGAGAATCTGTCCGCCCTTTGCGAGTCCGGACAAGCGTTGCGCGAGATTGACCGAGTGGCCGATGAAGTCGATGTCCGTCATCACCGGCGTCCCGCTGGAGATGCCTATGCCCACATCGATCGGGTCTTCGGCCGCTTCCCGATTCCGCTCGCGAACGGCGCGTTGAATCCCGACGGCGGCTCGTATCGCGTCGATCGGCTGCTCGAACGCTGCCATGATGCCGTCCCCCAGAGACTTGACGACGATTCCGTATTCGGTGATCCGCGCACGCAGGATCCCCTCATGCGATTGGGTCAGGCGATAGGCTGCCCGGTCGCCTCGGCTCGCCGTGAACGCGGAGAATCCACGCAGATCACTGAAGAGGAGCGAAATCGACTCGCCTGATTCGATCTGTGCCCGCAGGATCTGGCGGACCTTGAGTGTGCGACTCCAAGACACGGAAACTGGCCTCCTGACTGGAAAGGGGGATCCTCGTATTATACTATCGATCCCGGCCTTGGGTCGCATAAGGGAGCGCGTACATGCTCCCGGATCGATCCCGGCCTTGGGTCGCATAAAGGAGCGCGTACACGCTTCCGAATCGATCCCGGCCTTGGGTCACATAAGGGAGCGCACCTGCGCTCCTGTATCGAGCGAAAAGGAGCGCACTTGCGCTCCTGTGCCGAGCGAAAAGGAGTGCACATGGACCAGCAGAAAGTCATCCCTCTCCTGCAGAAGACCCCCATTTTCGCCAAGACGAGCGTGTCGAGCTTGAAGACGATGCTGAAGTCGGCGATCGAGAAGACCGTCCCCGCCGGAGACAAGCTCGTCGAGAAGGGAGAGACCGGAGCGGGATTCTATCTGATCCTCGACGGTCGGGCAGAGGTCGTCTCCGACGGCGAGAAACTCGCGGAGTTCGGACCGGGGGATTTCTTCGGCGAACTCGCCGTGATCGACGGAGCTCCGAGGACGGCCGACGTCGTCGCCTTGACCGACGCGACGTGCATCGTCGTGTCTCAATGGGCGATGCGAAGCATCATCTCCTCGCACTCCGAGATCGCCCTGAGCATGCTCGAGGAGCTTGCACGACGACTCCGCGCCACCGACGAAGCGCGTTCGTCATGCGACTGACCTCTTGAGCGATCGCATCCCCATCCTTTGCCTCGGGTCAGGGGCCGCCCTGACCGACGGTCGTCTGTGGAACTGCCTGCTGGTCGACGAAACGATTCTCCTCGACCTTCCGCCGACGGCGATCCCCCACATGCATCGCTTGGGCGTCGATCCGAGCTCGATCGACGTGATCTTCATCAGCCATCACCATGCCGATCACAGCTTCGGGCTACCGTTCCTCCTTCTCGAGTACTGCGTACGCTACGAGCGGGAGGAGCCGCTTTACATCGTAGGCCCGCCTCGCTTGGAGGAGATGGTGGAGAAGATGTGCGAACTCGCGTGGCCCGACATGCGCGCCAAGGGGTTTCGGCCGAGGGTTCCTCTCCGCTTCATGGAAATTGGCGAGGAAGGCGAGTACTGCGCCGGGGATCTGGAATTCAGAGCCATTCGTATGGAGCACTTCGGTCTCGACGCGCTCGGGTATCGCTTCACTCACAGGGGGAAGACGATCGCCTACACCGGGGATACGGGAGAGTGCAACCAAGTCTGTCGGCTCCTCGAGGGTGCCGACGTCGGCATCATCGAGTTGACGCATCCGAGGCCGTCCGAGGATCCGGGGCACCTTTGCACCGATGAGGTCGCTCGAATCACGTCCGATCTTCGTGATCGGGGGGGCGTTGTGCTGGCGACGCACATGATGGGTACGCCGGATCCGATCGACGGAATTACCATCTGCGAAGACGGCGAAACGTACTACGTGTAGGGCGACTCAGCAGCGCTGAATCGGTGAGAGGAAGGAGCCTCGCAAGAGGCTCCTTCCTCTCGCGCACAAGCCCGAATTGACGAGAACTCCGAGAGGTCACCGCCCGGACGAAGCGCGAAGTGGTTCGTCCGTAGCTCGTCGCCGTAAGGCGGCGAGCCTCAGACAAGGGGGGCTTCGCGTTGGCCCTGATAGCAGCTTCGGCAGCGCGCTTCGTACGTCTCGGCCCCACCTATTTGGATGACTGGGCCGTCGGTCGGTGCGGGCAGCCCGTCGAGCAGACGCTGGGATCGCGTCGCCACTCCGCCACACTTCACGCAGACTGCTTGGAGCTTGTCGACGCGGTCTGCCAAGGCCATCAGCCGCGGCATCGGACCGAACGGCTCCTCGGCGAACGTTAGGTCGAGACCGGCCACGATCACGCGTTTCCCGAGATTCACAAGCGCCTCGCACAACGATGGAAGACGCTCGGAGAAGAAGTTCCCTTCGTCGAAGGCGACGACCGCCGCCTCGTCAAGCCCCTCGGTTCCGACCAGATCGATCAGGCTCTCGACCGTCTCGGAACCAGGTTCGAGGAGGTGAGCGTCGAATGCTCGACCGTAGTGGGTCATCACCGAATTCGTCCCATAGCGATCGTCGATCGTCGGTTTGAAGAGGAGAAGCTTCCTGCGCGCAATCCTCACGCGCTCAAGGCGACGGATCAGCTCCTCGGTCTTCCCGGAGAACATGCATCCTGTGATCACCTCGAGTCGCCGGTCCCTCTGGTCCATGGCTACTCCCCCTCTCCGGGCAAGAGAACCTCCGTGTACAGCGCGTCGAGCGGAAGCTCGCTCGCGATCAGCCCGTTCTGCAGAAGAAACGTCTGCATCGCGCGCCAGACCTCGGGGTCGTCGTGTCGTGCGCCCTCGGCGTACAAGGGAAGCGTCGCTTCGAACGAGCGCTGGTTCAGGACGTCGTCCAGGTCAGGCTGTGCCTGTAGGAAGTGCAGGAACGCAGTCTCGGGGTTGTTTCGCGTAAACGAGATCGCCTCGGCCAGCGCATCGAGGAGAGCCCTCAGATCGGCTCCACGCTCTTCGATCAGTTTGGGGTGTGCAACAAGGACGACGTCGTAGGTCGCGGGGATGCAGTATGCCTCCTGCGGAAAGAAGATCGGCTCCGCCCCTTGTAGCGCAACTTGGATCGGCTCGAAGTTCCGAAACGCGCCGATCGCGTCGATCGATCCGGTCAGGAGCGATGCGACCGTCGCGTATCCGACGTTGATCAGCTCGACCTCGTCGATCGAGACGCCCGCGCATCGAAGCATCGTCTCCCACAGAATCGGCTCGAGGGGCGCAAGCGAGTAGCCTATCCGCATGCCCGCCAAGTCTTCGATCTCGGCGATTCCTTTGTCACCAAGCGCGAGCAGTCCGCCCAGGTTCCGGTCGATGAGAGCGCCGATCGAGACGAGTGGAAGGCCCTCCGAGCGGGCGATCAGGTAGTTGATCTGAGGTGTCAGAGAGACGTCGATCGTCCTGGCCGCGGCAAGCTTCACCGGGTCGCTCGGATTGGCTGGAACGATCAACTCCACGTCGAGATCACGGGCACTGAACAGACCGGCCTCGATCGCCACGTAAAGCGGAACGTGATTCGGATTCGGGAAGAAGTCGAGACTGACGCGAAGTGCTCTCGCTTCCTCGGGTGTGTGCAGAATACCGATCAACAGGAATGCAAGGAAGATCCCGACGAGCACGACCGCAACCCATGTCTTCGCGCGCACGACGCCCCCCATCTCGATTCCCTGAACTACGCGGCGAACGAACGCCGCCAGCGAAGCACCCACCACTCGATTATGCGGATGACCCCGAACAGGAGCAAGCCGATCAGCGTGAGGGCGAGGATGGCGGCAAACACGACGTCGACACGCAGCAGCGCGTTCGATTGAAGCATCAAGAAGCCGAGCCCCCGCGTAGCGCCGATCCATTCCCCGATCGTCGCTCCGACGACCGAAAGCGTTGCTCCGACCTTCCATCCGGAGAACAAAGCAGGGAGGCTCCCGGGAAAGCGAAGCTTGGCGAAGACCTGCCAGCGTGACGCCCCGAGCGACCGGAACAACTCGACCGTCTCCTCGTTCGCCGCCCGAAGACCGTCGACTCCGTTGATCACGATCGGGAAGAACCCGATGAGAGCCGCCACGACGACCTTCGGCAGGAGGCCATACCCGAGCCAAACGATCAGCAGGGGGGCGATCGCGAAGACGGGAACCATCTGCGACGCGATGATCACCGGATGAAGCGCCCACTCGAGCACGGGAACGTAGACGATCGCCGCCGCGAGAAGAAATCCCCCGGCGCTCCCCAGGAGGAGACCGAAGACGATCTCGGCAAGCGTGATCACCGTGTGCGACCACAGGAGCGGAAGACGCACGACGAACGTCGCGACGATTCGGCTCGGAGGAGGGAGAATGTAGCCGGGAACGTGGGCGACGCGAACGGCGAGTTCCCAGATCGAGAGCAGCGCAACAAGGAGCACGATCGGCGCCAGGATTCGTTTCGCGCGCTCGTTCATGCCGCCTCCTCCGTCAGGAGTTGAAGCAGCGACTCCTTCTGCTTCACGAAGTCCGGCGCCGTTCTTGCTCTCGGGCGAGAGAGGGGCGGGGCGATCTCCCTGCGAATGCGTGCCGGTCGAGACGAAAGGACAAGAACCTTGTCCGACAGGAGCAGGGCCTCTTCGATGTCGTGCGTAACCAGGAGGACGGTTTTGCCGAGTTCCCGCCACACATCGAGAAGCCATCCCTGAAGCGTCGTGCGAGTCAACGGATCGAGCGCACCAAGCGGCTCGTCGAGCAGCAAGATCTCTCGATGCGCCAGGTACGTTCGAATCACGGCAACCCGCTGGCGCATCCCGCCAGACAGCTGATTCGGGTACCGGCTTTCGGCGTCGGAGAGCCCGAATCGCGCGAAGAGGCTCCGTGCTTCCGCCAGGGCTTCCGCGTGGGGCCGACGCGAGATCTCGGAGCCGAGGACCGCGTTGCGAATGGCGCTTCGCCAGGGGAGGAGCGTGTCTTGCTGAGGGAGATAGGCCATCGCGATCGACCGATTCGCCACACCGTCTGCGACCTTGATCCGACCGCGATCCGGCTCGACAAGCCCGACCAGCACTCTGAGGAGGGTCGTCTTCCCGCAGCCGGAAGGTCCGAGGCACGTCGTCCAAGTCCCTTGTCCCATCGAGAACGAGAGATCGGAGAGGACGTCGGTCCTGCCAGCCTTCGAATCGAAGCCGACGCTGAGCCCGTCCGCTTCCAGAATCGCTCCCGCGCTCCGCTTCCCAGGCATTGCCACCTCTCGACTCCCCTTCCCGCTTTGGCTGCCGAGGCATTCTACTCGCGGCACCAGCCTTGCCGCCCGGTCCCCAATGAACAAGCGGCACGACCTACGTCGCGCCGCCTTCATAATGTTGGTGGTCCCAGGGGGATTTGAACCCCCGTCGACGGGATGAGAGCCCGCTATCCTAGGCCACTAGACGATGGGACCCTGTCGAGGGCCGATTATGGCTCAATCGCCGGAATGCATCAAGCAATCGAGGATCTTCGTCCCCGGCCTCTCTCGTCATGAGGCTTCGTGTTCACGCGATCCGGTCCAGTCAACCGTGCTGGCGGACAACCCACGGGGGGCCGTAGCCTCACCTCCCGTTTCGAATACCTTTCTTAGCTGAGGCAACGATCCCGTTTCGAGTACTTTTTTGGTGAGGCAATGCGCGAGTTGACGCGAGGCTTCCCAACCTATCCGGATATCGAGATGTAGGTCCGCGCGCGTTTCGGACGCCGAACCGATCGGCGCCCGTCTTCGCCACCGGATCCTGTGAACCGGCTAGACAGGAAGAGGAGAGAGAGACACCGCCGGCTAACCGGCCGCCCGCTTCTCGATCTCGCCCTTCGCCTCGGTCAGTCCCTCGATCAGCTCGTCGTAGAACTCCACGGGGACCGCGATCCCCTTTCGCGTTGGCTTCCACTCGCCGTCCTCGGTCTCGTAGAAGTTGCGGATGTCGAGGTAGTCCCTGTCGCGAAACTTGGATAGCCGAATGTGGATCTGGCTCCCCAACCCCTTGTCGATTGATCGAACCAGTACCTCATCGGTCGCTTGGATCTCTTCGGCCATGTGGTCCTCCTCGTCTCTGATATTGGATGATCTTAGGCTGCACGATGGAACCGCGCAAGAAGAAATGGGCCTGCCTGGATTCGAACCAGGGACCTCCCGCTTATCAGGCGAGCGCTCTAACCAGCTGAGCTACAGACCCTCTGAAGTGCGGCAAGATGGTAGCTTTGGGGGCATCGGCTGTCAAGGATCGGCACGTAGGGAACCGGGTTCCCGGCGCAATCACTCCGCAAGTGCGCTTTCCGCCGCGGCGACGCGCAGCGCGTCGACGAACGCGTCCAAGTTCCCCTCCAACACGTCTGATAAGTCGTGGACGGACAGGCCGATCCGATGATCAGTGATCCTGTTCTGGGGGAAGTTGTACGTCCGGATCTTCTCACTCCGGTCGCCTGAGCCGATGTGGCTCCGGCGAGTCGCCGAAAGCTCGGCCTGCTTCTCCTGTTCGAAACGATCCTGGAGCCTCGCCCGTAGAACCCTCATCGCTTGCGCCTTGTTCTTGTGTTGCGACTTCTCGTCCTGGCAGCTGACGACGATCCCGGTCGGCTCATGCGTGATTCGAACCGCGGAATCGGTTGTGTTGACGCTCTGCCCTCCCGGGCCCGACGAGCGGAAGACGTCGATTCGCAGGTCGCTCGGATCGATCTCGATCTCGACCTCTTCGGCCTCCGGAAGGACGACGACGCTCGCCGTAGACGTGTGAATCCTCCCCTGCGATTCGGTCTCGGGCACGCGCTGCACTCGGTGAACACCGGACTCGTATCGATAGGCGCCGAACACACCTTTCCCCTCGACCGTGAACGTCAGCTGCTTGAAGCCGCCGATCGGCGTCGGATGGCTGTCGAGAAGCCCGATCTTCCATTTCCTCTGCTCGGCAAACCGCGCGTACATCCGAAACAAGTCAGCGGCAAACAGCGAGGACTCGTCTCCGCCCGTGCCAGCACGGATCTCGACGATGGCGTTCTTCCCGTCGTTCGGATCGGG
>JBARQW010000212.1:0-6901 GCA_049643905.1 Bipolaricaulia bacterium | reverse complement strand
GCTCCCAACGTCGATCCGATCACGCCCCTGATCACCGTCGACAACGGCGGCGACTTCGCCGACGGCGCCATGACGGTGACGATTCCGGTCACCATCCCGGCCGGTTACTTCGCGATGGGCTTCTTCGTCGACGAGAACGGGAAACTCGAGGGGATGCCCCTGGTGGCGGAAACGCCGACGTCGATCACCGTCGCCACCGCGCACTTCTCCAGCTTCTTCATCGCGATGATCGCCGACTCATTGCTCACAGGGACGATCGACACCGGTTTTCGTCCGATGACCGACGATCGGCAATTCGCGAACCGCGGTTCGTACATCGCGCCGGGCGGCCACTGCGCCGGTCAGGCACTGACCGGCATGTGGTACTACCTGGAACGTACGCAGCAGGGCACGTCGACGCTGTGGAACCGGTTCGACAACAACGGGGATGCGCCCGCCACACCCGACTTGTGGGAGGACGACAGCCTCGGCTACCGCCTGGCGTCGGTCGTCCAACTTGTCGACTGGAGTAACTTGGTGCTGCAAACTCTATTCTCCGTCGGCGCCGCGGACGATCCTCTCAATTGGAGCGCCTTCCTCTATGCGATGCTCATCACCGGCGAGCCGCAATACGTGGCCATCTACAACAGGACCGTAGGCGGCGGGCACGCGATGATCGTCTACAAGGCCAACGCTGATACCGGGACGCTCTACATCGCCGATCTGAACTACCCGGGCAACTCGTCCCGCACAATTCAGTACGCAAATGGTGCGTTCTCTCCCTACAACTCCGGGGCGAACAAAGCGGAGATCGACGCCGGCAAGGGGAAGGCTTACGAAGAGATTCGTTACTACGCCAAAACGGCGCTCGTGGACTGGTCGGAGATCGCCATGTTGTGGGACGAGTTCGACGCAGGGACCATCGGCGACGGCATCTTCCCGGCCTATGTTTTTGCGGCGGAAGACAACTCAGGGGGTTCAATTCCCCTTACCGACGGCATGGTGATAAGCGGCGACAAGGTGCACATCGTAGCCGTTAGCCCTGATCCGGCGTACCTCCTCGGGGTGTTTGTCTACCGCGGTGAGGAACGGTTACCTTTCGATAGCGATGGGAATATTGACCTTCTAGAGGGAAATAGCCGCTTAGGCATCTACGTTCTTGGCAAGGTCGGCGATAAGTGGAAGTACGTAGACTTCCACTGGGTGACGCTACGACGGACCGGAGCCGGCTACATCGCCATGGGTGTCACCGCACACGCCTGGTTCACGGTCAACCACCCGAATGACCCCGACCCGGTAACAGGTGCGATCGGGGAAACGTACCGGGATGACGACCCATTTCGTACTGTCTCGTTCAAGGCCTACGCGAACCGCGCGTTCACAGGGAACACGTTCACGGCGCAGTGGAGCGGATATTATGATGGTCTGGAGGGTCCGTACACCGGATCGATGACCGTGACCTTCAGTGAGTCGATGGACGAGATCATCTCATTCTCTGCGAGCGGTCATCGATATGATGCGCCCACTTCTGAATTTCCGGTTGGCGAAACCCATACGTGGTCCGCCAGTGGGTCCAATATCCCCCGCGCTCGGATAGGCAACGGTTTTCACGAGTACATCGTTGAAAAAGCGGCATGCTGCAATCACCTGAACACGTTCACGGATGCTTCCCTCTACAATACCGGCGACAGCAACATGGTCACGCACTTCACATGCGACGTCTACTCGCGCATTGCGATTCAGTGGTACGAGGTAGGTCCCCGAGTGGTACAGGTGAAGCCCCGCCTGGTTGACGGGCGGCTGACGGCGCGACCACATCGACCGCACGCCTCTTCGATCCTGAAACGCGTACGCTGGAGCGTCGCGCGGACAAGTGATTGCCGGATGGGGCACCGTCTCCGGCGCCCCAAGGCTCTAGATGCGTGGCCTCTTTCGAGTGCCTCTATTCGTCAGCCAGCTCCGATGGCACGAGCCGGGCGATTCCTCCCGAACGGTCGAAGCTGATCCACATCTCGCCGGGTGCGCCCGGTTCGAGGCGGCGCGGCGCGTCGTCGCCGCCCGTCGTCCACCACGTGAAGGTTGACGTCTCCGGGACGAACCGGTAGATGGAGCTCAACTCGTCGTCGCAGAACCAGACCTCGTCTCCGAGGACACGCAGACTCGTCCCGCCGAATGCCGCGGGCACCGGCCACGTCCTGACGCTGCCGTCGCGGAAGTTCAGAACCCCCAACTCCACGCTGAGCTCGTCAGGCTTCGCGAGGAACCAGATCTCGCTTTCCGAGCCGATGTATGCGATCCCCTCGTCCGCGGCAGACGACAACGCAGTGACAAACGGCGCTCCGGGAAGCTCGTAGAGCGTCACAAGATTGCTCGTGGGATCGATCGCGTGAAGCGGCTGACCAACGCCTGAACTCACCCAGATCCGGCCATCGCTCGTGCGAGTGAATCCGTAGGCCGGATCTTCGGGCGTGAGCAGCGGCCATTCGGTGAACGGCTCCGACACGATCGGGTCGAGCTGATAGCTTGACGGGGCGAAGTCCGCCGGCCGAACAAGGGCACCTGTGGCGACTACGTCGTCGGACGGAACCTGAACGGTGGAGGGGGCGACGTAGATCGGCATCGGGAAGACGTCTCTCAGATCGGCCGGACCCGATTCGATGGGCGCGAACAGGCCGACGCGGCCGGTGCCCCAGTCGAGATACCAGATGTCTTCGTCCTCGGGCTGATCCCCGCCGTCGAGAACAAACACGGGCCATGCGGAAGAGCTCGGCAGATCCCAGAAGCGGAAGAATCCGACGTCCGGCCGGAACCACGCGAACTGCCCATCGTACGGGAGAGCGAAGAAGATCCGAAGGTCGGTGCGCACGAACTCCCCTGGCGCCCTATCGATTATCCAAACGTCCAGCTTCCGAGCGGTTGGCTCGAACAGCGCGAGCCCCTTCGGGTCGTTGAGGGACACGTACAGCTCCCCATTCACCCAGCTCAAGTCTCCCGGAAACGAGTCGGGCGACAGCTGCCAGACCGTCAGCTCCGCCGGCTCGGCCCACAGCGTGAGTCCGACGAATCCAATTAGACAAAGCAACAAGCAGATGCGACGCATGACCTCTCCTTTCGCGCAATCCCTGTGCATCTTGCGAATACCGGCCATCCCACTCCGATTCACGCGCTCCGAACGGCGATCGGGATCCTCTCCGAGTCAGTTCCCGAATCGCCTTGACGGCCATTATAGGCGCGCCGCAGTGACGGGGTCGTCATCGTGGGAGGACGCGCACGCGGCCATACCGATACAGACGCTCCTTCGCCTTCGCTGGACGTCGTGTAGACTAACCCAAGGGCCGACTGGCCATGAAGGGCCGGTCGAGTGAGGAAACTGTGACGAGTAGACGTCTTGACGAATCCGCGGCTCTGGGCAGCCTCCCGGCGTACGTTTCCAGGGAGTGCTTCGAAGCGGCTCATCGGCGGATTGCGCCGCACATCGTTCAAACGCCGCTGGAACCGTCGCCTGAACTGAGCCGGCGGGTCGGCTCCGAGGTCTTCCTGAAGCTAGAGAATCTCCAGACGAGCGGCTCGTTCAAGCTGCGGGGCGTGGTGAACAAGATTCTGTCGCTGCCCGCAGGAGATCTGGAGAGGCCGCTGGTCGCTGCTTCCACTGGCAACCACGGGGCCGCCTTCGCCCACGTTCTGGAGACATTCGGCCTTTCGGGTCAGCTGTTTGCGCCGCGGAACATCTCCGACGCGAAGCGCGCGTGGCTGCGGCAAAGCGGCATCCCGCTCGAGTTGGTGGGTGACGACTGTGTCGAGGCCGAACTCGCGGCGCGGGCCCATGCCGCCGAACGGCAATACGTGATGATCCCACCTTACAACGACCCCGACATCGTCATCGGCCAAGGCACGATCGGTGTGGAAGTCGTCCGGGATGTGAAGGGCCTTGACGCGGTGCTGATCCCGGTGGGTGGTGGCGGCCTCGTCTGCGGCATTGGCGCCTACCTGAAGGCAGTATCGCCGCAAACAGCCGTGATCGGCTGCCAGCCTATCCACTCGGCGGTCATGCACCACTCCCTTCAGGCCGGCCGCATCGTCGAGGAGGAAAGCCGGTCTACGCTAGCCGATGGGACGGCGGGTGGGATCGAGCCAGGGTCGATCACGTTTGACCTCTGTCGCAATGTGGTGGACGAGTTTGTCCTGCTCTCCGAGGAGGAGATCGCTGCCGCCATGGTTCTGGTGCGCCGGTCTCACGGGATGGACATCGAAGGCGCGGCGGCGCTGAGCGTGGCTGCGGCCTGTAAGCTTCGGGAGCGGTTCCGCGGTCGGCGCGTCGCTCTGATCATCTCCGGCGGTCGCGTCGACCCATCGATCATCGATGAATTGGAGGTCGGCCATGGTTGAGATCATCCGTCGCGAGGAGATCGAGCGAATTCTGCCGCGCCTGGATCTGCTCGACATCATCGAGCAGGGCTTCGTCGCCTATTCCCGCGGCGAAGTGACGGTGCCGCCGCCTGGCGAGCTGCTGTTCGACGATCCGCCGGGCGACATGCACATCAAGTACGGCTACATCCACGGCGACGACTTCTACGTGATCAAGGTAGCTTCCGGTTTCTATCGGAATCCCGAACTGGGCCTATCCAGCAGCCAGGGTCTGATGCTCCTCTTCGACCGGCGAACCGGTGTCCTTCTGGCAGTACTGCTGGACGAAGGCCGACTGACCGACGTGCGCACCGCGGCAGCCGGCGCGGTGGTCGCCAGGCGCTTGGCGACCAGGGCCGCTGACTCCATCGGAATCGTGGGCGCCGGCATCCAAGGCAGACTGCAGCTCCTCCACCTCCTGCCAGTGACCGAGGCGACGCGGGTGTTGATCTGGGCGCCGGACGAAGCCGAGTTCTTGGGCTACCGCGAGTTCTTCGCCATGCTCGGGGGAGCTCCGGAACTCAAGTTCACTTGTGACGTCAGTGACATCACCCGCAGCTGCAATCTGATCGTCACCGCGACCCCCTCCAAGACCCCGCTTCTGAAGGCAGCCGAGATCCAACCCGGTACCCATATCACGGCGATCGGTGCGGACACGCCCCAGAAGACCGAACTCGAACCCGAGCTCCTCGCGCGAGCGGACATCGTGGTCGTAGACAGTCTCGCCCAGAGTGAGAGTCGGGGAGAGGTGTTTCGGGCGGTTCAAGCGGGCGCAATCAGGCGGAACACGGTACTGGAGCTTGGCAAGGTACTCGAGAATCCGCAGCTCGGCCGGCAGCATGACGATCAGATCACCGTTGCCGACTTGACCGGCGTGGCCGTTCAGGACATCCAGATCGCCAAGGCGGTCTATCGAGAACGAGCCAGCCTGAAGGAGTGATGCATGAACATACGGATATTCGAGCTCGAACGGGTGCAGTCCGTCTGGGAGAACACCGTCGACTTCAATCTCACGGAGAGTGGCTTCCACCCGCTCAAGCTGAACGAGTTCTTGACCGCAGAGCAGCTGGCCGATCTCGAAGACACGGTCCTAGGCTACGGCCAGACCAACGGCTCGATCGCTCTGCGCGAGGCGATTGCCGGCCTCTATCCGCGACAAGGCAGCGACAATGTGCTGGTGACCAACGGTTCGGCCGAGGCCAACTTCGTGGCCTGTCATACCCTGCTTGAAGCCGCCGACGAGGTCGTGATGATGATTCCCAACTACATGCAGATCTGGGGCGTCGTCGAGGAGATGGGCGCGATCCCCCGGGCCTTTCACCTCCGGGAGGAGAACCGCTGGGCTCCAGACCTGGCAGAGCTCAGGTGCCTTGTCAACGAGAAGACAAAGATGATTGTCCTCTGTAACCCCAACAATCCAACGGGCTACGTGCTGACTTCGGAGGAGATGCAGGAGATAGTCGGCATTGCCGACGAGGTTGGCGCCTGGATCTACGCTGACGAGATCTACCGGGGCGCGGAACTGGACGGTGTCGAGACGACCAGTTTCTTGGGCGACTACCCAAGAACCCTCGTCTGCGGCGGCCTGTCCAAGGCTTACGCCCTGCCCGGCCTACGCCTCGGTTGGCTTGCCGGCCCGGCCGCGACGGTCGCCGACGCCTGGGCGTACCACGACTACACGACCATTACCGCAGGAATCCTGAGCCACAAGATCGGCGAGATCGCGCTGTCGCAGGCGGTCCGAACTCGGATTCTGGAGCGCAATCGCTCCATGCTGCGCGAGAACCTTCAAGTGATGCAGGCCTGGGTCGATGACTTCGGCGACGTCATGCGCTTCATCCCACCCCAGGCTGGGGGCATGACGTTCATGCACTACGAACTGGACATCTGCTCCACCGAGCTGGCCGACTGGCTGCGCCGGGAGCAGAGCGTGTTCATCCTGGCCGGCGACTGCTATGGAATGGATCACTACTTCCGGCTCGGCATCGGGGCGGAGAAGGAACATCTCGTCGAGGGACTTGAGCGAATCAGGCGCTCGCTGGAGGAGCGCTTCGGCGTGTGAGGATTGCTGGCTCGATCTGGCATCCGTGCCGGCGGCGCAGTGTACGCGAAGAAACCTGCGAGCACGATCCTCAGACTTCGGACCCCGAACCACATGCTGCCGTTCCCGCCCAACCAACTCCACGAACCTCATGAACTCGACGAGCCTGCGTTTTCCACCCGCCACAAGCCACGGGCTACGAGCCATGAGCCACATGGTGCAGTAGACTGATCGTCATGAAGAAGCGTGCGCTCTTTCTGATGCTGCCGCTGTTCCTGACCGGGTGCCTGTTCTCGGTGAACCATCCCCTCCTCGGCCCCGACGGGACCGTCGCTCTCTTCCTCAACGAGGCGGGAAGCTACAGCCCAACTCTCGAGGAAGCGACGCTCCATCTGCTGCGCGGCGGGGAGTTCATCCGCGTGCCGGCGGCCACGATCTCCGATATCGGAGAGGTGCTCGATTGGTCGCCCGACGGCA
>JBARQW010000211.1:0-14746 GCA_049643905.1 Bipolaricaulia bacterium | reverse complement strand
GAACGTCCTCCAGCGAGGCGAGGAGCTCGCCCGTCCGGTCTCGCAGCGCGTTCGACGGACGATCGACGATCAGCGCATCGCGAATCCCGTCGATCGGCTGACGCTTGCGCACGCCGACGGCACGCACAATGAAAGGGATAGGTACGAGAAGAGCCAACGCCCCAGCGAGGATCGCCGGGACCACCGCGTCGGATCGAACATCGGCGATCCCAAGAAGCGCCAGGATTCCGATGAGTCCGAACGCCACGGACCCGACGGAGAGGCTCAGCAGGGCGCAGCGAAGGCCCCAGAGCTTCCGGTCGATGAGCAACACTTCGTTCTCTCGGACGTGGACTTCGTACCCGAGATCGGCGAACGACCCGTCGATTCGATCGGCCGGGTGAGATCCAGATGACGCCGAAGAGGAATCCATCACGGGGCAAGCATGCCCCAGGACCGACAGACCGTCAAACCGACCCAGTGCGGCTCGCTGCGCGCGTCCCCCCCCTCTTGACAGCCGTCCTAGATGACTCTATCAATGGTGCGGTTCGAAGCTTGAAGCCTGAGGAGCCGGGTTCTCGGCGCGATTTCGATCCCCCAGGAGGGAGCCATGAAAGCCGTTCAGCTCATTGCGACCAAAGCGCCGTTGAAGTTGAGAGAGGTTCCGACACCGTCGCCCGGAGCACGAGATCTCCTTGTCAAGGTCGAAGCCGCCGGCATCTGCCACTCGGACGTTCATTACTGGCAGGGCCGATCCTCGCTCGCCCCTCTCCCGCTCACCTTGGGCCACGAGGTTGCCGGCAGAGTGGAAGCGGTGGGCGAAGACGTGAAAGGCCGCAGGCCAGGAGACCGCGTCGCTCTCCACTACCTCGCAACCTGCGGGGAGTGCGACGATTGCCGCTCGTCGAGCGAGCAGTTCTGCCCCGACGCGCAGATGCTGGGGAAGGATCGCCCCGGCGGCTACGCGGAGTACGTCCTCGTTCCGGCGAGGAACGCCGTTCTCGTGCCGGACGGGATCCCACTCCAGCATGCGGCCGTCTCGATGTGTTCGTCGGCAACCGTCTTCCACGCGCTACGCAAGAGCCGGCTTGCACCAGGCGAGGCCGTCGCCGTCTTCGGCGTCGGGGGCCTCGGCATGTCGGCAATCCAGATCGCGCGAGCGTTCGGCGCCGTCGACGTCTACGCCGTCGACATCCACCGCGAACGCCTCGAGCTGGCAGAGCGGTTGGGCGCCACGCCGATTGACGCATCGTCGCTCGACCCCGTCGCCGAGATCCTGCGTCGGTCCGATCGCGGCGTCGATGTCTCGCTGGGGCTGATTGGCAAGGCCGAGGCGATGCGCCAAGCCGTGCGGGTTCTGCGCCCCCGCGGTCGAACCGTGATCGTCGGAATCGCGGAAAGACCGATCGAGATCGACACGTACCACGAGATCCTTGCCAAGGAGGCCGAGATCATCGGCTGCTCCGATCATCTGCTGGAAGAGCTCCCGACGGTCTTGCGCTACATCGAGGGCGGCGTGCTCAATCTCGAGCCGATCATCACGCAGACGCTCCCGCTCGACCCGGACGAGGTGAATCGCGCACTTGCGAACCTTCTCGCATATGGCCCCGGCGTACGATCCGTGATCGTGCCTTGACCGGCTGCTTAGCGCTTCTTCATACCCAGTAGCGTGACTCCAGAAGCGGGCCACACCTCATTTGCCTCGAGAGAAGGGAGCAATGCGGTCTGACAGCCAGGCGACTCAGTCGGCATTCAGCAGAACCGTACCACGCAGACTGGTACTGGGTTTCCCCCGTGTCTGGCCCTCCGATCCCGAACGAGAGACTTGACCTGGTGTCGGCTCCCAGAGTACGTTGGCGAATTCGGGAGAGAAGAGAGGTGATGCCTGGCGAGAAAGCACGTTCAAGACCAAGTGGAAGGCCCGGCAAGGCATTCAGATCGAAGATGTAAGGAGGCAATGGTGAAACGCGTTATTCTCATTGGACTATTACTGGCGTTGTTTGTGCCCCTCTGTGCGCTGGGGGAATCGACACTGGAGACCGTGCTAGCACGCGGGAAGCTTATCGTCGGCGTCAACGCAGTGTTGCCTGGCTTTGGAGCGCTGGACGCAGCGACAGGTGAGTACACCGGATTCGATGTTGACTATGGTCGGGCGATCGCTGCCGCGATCGGTGTGGCAGAAATCGAGTTCATTCCCCTGACTGCGGGGGAGCGACTTACTGCTCTGCAGATGGGGCAGATCGATGTCCTCATTCGCAACACAACCTGGACCCTTACCCGCGACTCCAAAGACCTGGGACTGGACTTCTGCCCAACCACGTTCTACGACGGCCAAGGGTTCATCGTCCGAAAGGCTGATGGAATCAGCTCAATTGCGGACATGGATGGCGTCACGGTCTGTGTGACCTCGGGGACAACGACGGAAGGCAACGTGGCCGATGCATTCCGAGAGGCCGGCCTCACGTCTACCATGCAGGTGTTCGCCGACACAGAAGCGTCGTTCGGCGCGTATGACGCCGAAGCCTGCGACTGCTACACAAGCGACAAGTCGCAGCTGGCGTCGCTGCGAACCACGGCGGCTGTCCCTTCGGCTCACGTCATCCTGCCAGACACGATCTCCAAGGAGCCCCTAGGGCCGGTAGTCCGGCACGGCGACAGTGAGTGGTACGACATCGTCAAGTGGACCATCTTCGCGACGTTCTTCGCCGAGGAGAAGGGGATCACCCAGGCCAACGTGGCCACGTTCACGAGCACAAACCCGGAGATTCTGCGCTTCCTTGGTGTGGAAGCCGGAATGGGTGCGAAACTCGGCCTAGACGAAGATTGGGCCCTCAATGTTATCGCAGCAGTCGGAAACTACGGCGAGATCTACGATCGCCACTTGGGCCCCGGAGGTCTCGACATCCCGCGGGCCGGCTCGCTCAACGATCTGTGGACAAACGGAGGGCTGATCTACTGCCCTGCATGGCGCTAGAATCGTAGCTGAGAGTACAGCCTGCTTCTCTAGGCGGGCTGTACTCTGTTCTTGGCCCACAGAAGGAGCGAACACTCTGAACCACCGGGTTGCCTCCTCTCACTTAGTTCCCTTCTGGCGAGATATACGTGTGTTGCACGTGATAGGCCAAGTGGTGTTTCTGCTACTCATTGCGGCGAGCATGTGGTGGCTGTTCAACAACCTCCAAAACAACCTTCAGGCGATCGGTTTGAGGATTGGGTTCGGCTTCTTGAAGGACACAGCCGGATTCCCCATTTCCGAGGGGCTACGCTACGATCCAACAGACGTTAATGGATATGCGTTCTGGGTGGGGATCGTCAACACGATCCGAGTCGCGGTGATCGGCATTGTGTTGGCAACCGTTCTCGGGACAGTCGTTGGCGTCGCTCGCCTGTCGAGCAATTGGCTGGTGAAGAAGCTGGCCGGGATGTACGTCGAGATCGTCCGCAACATTCCATTGCTTGTGCAGCTGTTCTTCTGGTACTTCGCGGTGATGGTCACTGCCTTGCCGCTAGTCAAGAGCGCCATCCGGCTCCCCGGCTCGATCTACCTGACTCGACGGGGGGTCTACATACCATGGGCGACGCCAACGGAATCGTTTGGGATATGGATGTACTACGTACTCGGCGGGTTGGCGCTGGCAATCGTCGTGTATGTGCTTCGTCGCGTGCAGCTCAAGCGCGCGGAACGACCAGGGTTTCCGATCGTGTGGGCGGCAATCACCTTTGTACTGGTTGGAGTCGGCGGATGGTTTCTCACATCGGGAAACCCACTCGCGCTCAGTCTGCCGGTGCTGGGGAAGTTCAACTTCGCCGGAGGGCTGTGGCTATCCGCCTCGTTCACGGCCCTTGTTTTGGGATTGTCGGTATACACCGGGGCATTCATCGCCGAGATCGTACGCGCGGGGATCCTCGCAGTCGGCAAAGGGCAGACCGAAGCGGCCAAGGCCGTCGGTCTAACGAAGGTACATGTTCTTCGCTTGGTCATCCTGCCACAGGCACTGCGTGTCATCATCCCCCCGCTGGCGAGCCAGTACCTCAATCTGACCAAGAACTCTAGCTTGGCGATTCTGATCGGGTACTACGATCTGATGAACGTGGGCACGACGATCTTCAATCAGACAGGGCGGGCCGTCGAGATGATTCTGCTGATCATGGCCAGCTACCTCACGATGAGCCTGTTCACGTCGCTCTTGATGAACTGGTACAACCGTCGCATGAAGCTGGTGGAGCACTGACAATGAGCGATGGCAACGGCAAAGCTCGTACGACAAGCAACCAGCTCCCGCCTCCCACTGAGCGAATCCCGGTTCTACGCTGGCTGAGGCAGAATCTGTTCAGCAGTTGGTTCAACGCGATCCTCACGGTTGCGTCGGCCGTGCTGATCGGCGTCGTCGCGTTCGGTCTCCTCAGGTGGGCGTTGGGTGCACGCTGGGCAGTGATCCCCGCCAACCTGAAGCTATTGCTGGTTGGCACGTACCCTGCCCAACACCTATGGCGCGTATGGGTTGCCGTGTACGTCATGTCGTTCTTGCTCGGACTGAGCAGCGGCTCACGCGGCGGCCTGATGCGGCGGATCTCTGTGACCCTGGCTCTGGTGTCGGTCGTGTTTGCCCTGGTGCCGTTCCCTTGGATGACACGTGTATGGCTCATCGGGATTGCGATCGCAGAGGCCGCCGGTTTCGGATTGGGGTGTCTGGGCAAGGGCAAGCGGTGGTGCAAGCGCGCAGAGATCAGCCTGTGGATCCTATCCTTCCCGATCGTCCTCGTTCTTCTCAATGGCGTAGGGGGATTCCTCCCCGTGATCAAGGGAAGGACGACGTGGGGATTCATGCTCAACCTGATCGGGGCAGTCGTCGGAATCGCTTTGTCATTCCCGATCGGTGTGCTGCTGGCTCTCGGAAGGCGAAGCAAGCTTCCGGCCATCCGCTGGGTCTGCACTGCGTACATCGAGCTGATTCGCGGTGTGCCGCTGATCAGCCTGCTGTTCATGGCCAGCATCATGCTACAACTGCTGCTCCCCGCAAACATCCGTCCTGACTTGGTCATCCGCGCGATGATGACGATTACTGCATTCTCGGCTGCGTACATGGCAGAGAATGTCCGCGGGGGGCTGCAGGCCATCCCCAGGGGGCAGTACGAGGCGGCCTATGCCGTAGGGCTAAACGGAACACTGACCACGTTACTCATTATCCTGCCGCAAGCCCTGCGCTTGGTCATTCCCGCAATCGTTGGGCAGTTCATCGCGCTGTTCATGGACACGACGCTGTTCGGATTCATCGCGATCCTGGAGCTTCTGAACATCACACGCAGCATCATGGGCAATCTCGAATGGCGGGGAACGATATTCGAGTTGTACGTGTTTATCGGCGTAGTGTTCTGGATTGTGTGCTACTCGATGTCGTATGTGAGCCGTAGGATCGAGAAGTCGTTGGGCGTGGGAGAGCGCTAGGAGGGGAGTGGTTTGTCCGTGACAACAGAGACCGTGACCACAGACACTGGGATCATCATCTGCCGCGAGGTTCACAAGTGGTACGGGGACTTCCACGCTCTGCGCGGCATCAGTCTCACGATGCAGAAGGGCGAGGTCGTCGTCATCTGCGGCCCGTCCGGGTCCGGCAAGTCGACGTTCATCCGAACAATCAACCGCCTCGAGGTGCATCAGCGAGGACAGATCATCGTGGACGGTGTCGAGCTGACTCACGATCTACACAACATCGAGACCATTCGGCGAGAAGTCGGCATGGTCTTCCAGCAGTTCAATCTCTTCCCTCATCTCACCGTAATGCAGAACATCTCGCTTGCTCCGATCTGGGTGCTGAAGATGAAGAAGAGCAAAGCACAGCAGGTCGCACTGGAACTCCTCGAACGTGTCGGCATTCCGGAACAGGCAGACAAGTATCCAGGTCAGCTCTCCGGCGGTCAGCAGCAGAGAGTGGCCATCGCGCGTGCACTGGCGATGAGTCCGAAGATCATGCTGTTCGACGAGCCGACGTCGGCGCTTGACCCGGAGATGATCAAGGAAGTCCTCGACGTGATGAAGGAGCTGGCTCGAAGCGGGATGACGATGATCGTCGTGACGCACGAGATGGGCTTCGCCCGCGAAGTAGCGGACCGGATCATCTTCTTCGACTTCGGCGAGCTCATCGAGCAAAACACGCCGGAGGAGTTCTTCCATAACCCGAAACACGAGCGGACCAAGCTCTTCCTGTCCCAGATCCTTCAATAGATAAGAGGCCCACGCCGGCCTCTTCGCCCCACCACGAGACAGAGCGCAGCTTGGGACACGATCTCGTGAACCCCGCCGCTTCCTCAGAAGACCCTTCCGAGCCAACCGTCAGTCGGTCCTGAGCAACCCGATTGCTTGCACGGTGGAATCGACACTAGAATGGCTCCTCGCTCTTGAGGAGGTGCAAAGCATGAAGGCGGTCCTGTGCATGGCGCTGGTCGCGATAGCGTTCCTTGGAGGAAGTAAACGCCGTGACGGAGCTGGTGTTGCTTCCCATATTGGGAACTCCGCCGGGGCCGTAGGCGAAGGAGTGCTCGGGCCAAGCCCGCATCGACTCTGACTCTCCGCGGAGAAATGGATCGTTCACGAGGTCTGGTCGATGTTTGTTGGGACACTCCGCGTCTCTACAGTAGACACCGGAGCGTCTCACATCATGCAGAGAGGGAGTCCATGAGAGATCGCAACACGCTTCTTCGCCGCGCTAAGGGAACAGCATTGGCAGCTCTTCTTGTGGCACTGATCGCGGAAGATTGCGCCGCCGGGGGCGTCGTCGCCCGCCACGGGTTCCCCGGCCGCATCGAAGACGGGCACCTGTTGCTGTCGTTCGCCGAATAGGACGCCGTCCTGCAGGCGAAGAAGGCTGGCAAGATGCTCGGCTCGATTCTTCGGGAGCGAAGAGGCTAGCTTCGAGGAAAGGGCGTTCGGCTCCGACAGGACCGCGGTGCGCCGACGCAACAAGGAGACAGCATGGGCAAGACCGGAGCCGTCCGGCGCTTCACTCTCCGCAAGTCTCCCGCCGCGATTGATGCCGTGCTTCGACGCCTCGTCTGCGATGCGCACCGGGATGTCCCCGTCTACCGTCAATCCTGGGAGGCCGCACTCGTGCGCACCGAGCGCTTCAAGGGAGTCGAAGACCTCATGCAACTCCCCATCATCACCAAAGGGGATCTGCTGACTTGCGATCCCGCCGGTCGGCTTCGTCGGAATCCTCGAAAGGGGAGGACCGTCTGGCGTGTGACGAGCGGCATGTCGGGCGCAAACCTCGAGGTGCACATGAGCCGCGCGGAGCTGGTCTTCCGGCGACTCAACCTCTGGTCGCGCATGTGGAGGGACGCCGGCCGCCCGTTGCCGCTTACGATCGTCCAGGCCGGTGCGTGGATACCTCCGGGGTCTCGTGGTGAGATCCTTGCCTTCAACGCGTTCCCTCTCCGCGCCGTGCACATCTCACGCCGCTTACCAATCACGGAGCAGGCGAGAGCCCTTGCGAAAGCACGACCGACGATCCTCACGGGATGCCCAAGCAGCCTGGAGCTCCTTGCGATTGAGGTGTCTCGCCTTGAAATCGATAGCATCCGCCCCGCGGTGGTCGTGACGCGGGGGGAGATCCTCCGCCCTCAGGTTCGCGAACTACTCGGGAGTGTGTTCCGGTGCAGGGTTGCGGACTACTACAGCGCAGAGGAGACAGGACTGATCGCGTGGCAATGCCCTGATGCGCCAGACATCATGCACGTCAATCGGGACGCCTGTGTCGTCGAGATCCTGGATGAATCAGGGGTTCCAACCCGGCCGGGAGAAGAAGGAGACGTGGTCGTGACGAACCTCTTTAACAGGACGATGCCGTTCATCCGCTATCGGATTGGCGACCGCTCGGCGCGACTCCCCGATTCACCCGTTGGTTGCCATTGCCGCCGTGCGGAGCAAAGCATCCGGGCCCCACTCGGTCGATCGGATGATTTCATCGTTCTGCCTAGCCGGGAGCGGATCTCGCCGCGTTTGGTCGACGACATCGTCTACCTCGCCAGCATTGCCCCAGGCGGAGAGAGCCGCTTCTACCGTTCCCTCCGTGACTATCAGATCGTGCAGGACTCCCCAGCCGGGCTCATGATCCGGTTTCTGACCGACGAGAGCGCTCCCGCCGTCGTGCACCAGACACTTCGTGAAGGCATGAGTGGCCTTCATCCTGATCTTCACTGCGATCTGGTCTGCGTCTCGACGATCGAGCCTGAGCGGTCCGGAAAGAGAAAGCGCGTGATTTCAAGCGTCAGCGCCGGAAGCCAGATCAGCGAACGCCGGGAAGGGCACGCGAACTGACTCGGCGCGTGGACTAGGTTGTCACTCGGGGGTACGGAAGAAGGTCGCGCAACCTCACGTCCTCCGTCTTGCTGAGAATCACGGTACAGTCGATGTTTCGTGGATCGATCTGAGCCATCGTCTCGCGGCAGCGCCCGCACGGCGGCAGGATCCGATCGAAGGTCACCGCGACGACTGTGTCGATCTGCGTCTCTCGGTTCGCCACCATCTGCGCCATCGCCGCCACCTCTGCGCAGAACCCGAGCCCGGAGCCGAGGTCGATGCAAACGCCCGTGTAGATGTTCCCATCCACCGTCCGAACCGCCGCACCAACGCCTCCGGCGGAGTTCCCGCCTCTCAGGTCCATCTCCGTGACGAGGGCTCCTGCCGCTTCGATCAGCCTTTGTCTTGCCATGTCCATGCTGTCTCCCGTTCCGTTCATGGAGGTGAAGGCAAGTCTACTGATCCGGAAGGCTCGCCCGCCACCCGCGTCGAAGCACCCGCGCGAGCCAAGTACAATCGCCGACGCACAGTTTGCCGGGAGCTTGGCGCCATGTCACACGGTGTGTGAGAGATCGCCGGGCACCCGAGAAAGGCGATGGGAAACGTGAAGCCCCTCCACAGGGTCGTTCGACATCTGAAGCACTACAAACCCGCCCTCACGCTGACAATCGTCAGCATGCTGGCGCTTGTCGGCATCCAGCTCATCGCCCCCCAGCTGATCCGGACGATGGTCTCGACGGTCACCGACCCCGAGGCGGGAACGGAAGCTCTGAGCCTCGTCGCCCGACTGGCGCTCCTGGCGCTGGCCGTCTACGCGATCCGCGCCGTGCTTCAATTCGTCCGGAGCTACGCCGCCCACGTCGCTGCCTGGCACGTCGTGGCCGATATTCGCCACGAGGTCTACAGGCACCTTCAGCGGCTCTCTCTTCGCTTCTACGAAGACAAGCAGACCGGTCAGCTGATGTCTCGCACCGTCAACGACTCCACGCTCCTCGAGCAGCTCGTCGCCCACGCGATTCCCGACGTTCTCGTCAACATCCTCATGCTCGGCGGCGTGACCGCGGTTCTTGTCAGCATGAGCTGGCAACTCGCTCTGCTCTCCATGCTGCCGATCCCACTGATCGTCCTCGCAATGCGTGGGTTCGCGAAGTACGTCCGCCCCGCGTTCCGCCAACGCCAGGTCGAGCTAGGCGAACTCAACGCCGCCCTGAACGACAACATCTCCGGGATCCGCGAAATCCAAGCGTTCACCCGAGAGGACACCGAGTCCGAGAGGATCTGGGACCGCATCGTGCGCCACCGCGACTCCCTGCTGCGAGCGCTCAAGTTGATGGCCGTCTTTCACCCTTCGGTCGAGTTCACCGCCTCCTTGGGAACAATCGTCCTCATCTACTTCGGCGGGAAACTCGTGCTCGGAGGCACGCTGCCGATCGCCGACCTCGTTGCCTACTTCCTCTATCTCGAGCTCCTCTACCAACCGGTCCGTGCGTTGAGCAACGTCTGGGAGAACATCCAGCAGTCAGTGGCAGGCGCCGATCGCATCGTCGAGATCCTCGACCAGGAACCTGACGTTGCAGAACATCCCGACGCCGTCGAGCTTCGCGAACGGGCACTTGGAGCCATCCGCTTCGAAGACGTGAGCTTCAAGTACAGCGTCGGCGACATGGTCTTGCAGAACATCACGCTCGACGTCGAGCCCGGATCTGTCGTCGCCCTCGTTGGGCCGACCGGTGTGGGCAAGAGCACACTCTCGATGCTGATTCCCCGGTTCTATGACGTATCCGAAGGATCGATCACGCTCGATGGTCGCGACATTCGAAATCTGACGCTCGAGAGCCTGCGACGTCAGATCTCGATCGTGCTCCAGGAGGTCTTCCTGTTCCACGGGAACGTCCGGGAGAACATCCTGTTCGGGCGGCCGGGAGCGACCGATCAGGAGATGATCGAGGCTGCACAGATCGCGAACGCCGAGGAGTTCATCGACCAGCTCCCAGACGCGTACGAAACGATGATCGGCGAGCGAGGCGTCAAGCTCTCCGGCGGCCAGCGGCAGCGACTCGCCATCGCGCGTGCGGTGCTCAGGGATGCACCGATTCTGATCCTCGACGAGGCGACCTCCTCGGTCGACACGGAAACAGAGCTTCTGATCCAACAGGCATTGGAGCGTTTGATGACCGGTCGAACGACCGTCGTCATCGCCCATCGCCTGTCGACCATCCGTAGAGCAGACAACATCGTCGTGCTACAAGACAGCCGCATCGAGGATCAGGGCACACATGAGGAGCTGATGGCCCGAGACGGGCTGTACCGGGACCTCAACCAAGTGCAGATGGAAGACGACCTGCCGAACTAGGCGGCTCGCGTGACCGCACAGCGCGTGCGGGGATCAGCGCCGAAGCAGTAGGTCGGGCCACCTCTTCCGCCAGGCCGTCTTCCCCGGCGTCCGGTCGTGCTGCGCCGTCGACAGCCCTCGCCTACGGCATACGCATCTTGACGTTGATTCGGCCGATGCCGGCCGTCAACTCGATGACCTGTTCGCCGGCGCCCAGCGTAACGTCACCCTTCTTGCCGAGGAAGCCACGGACGCCACCGACCATTCCAGGGAAGCGGTCGATCGAGACATCCCCGAGGCCGGCCTTCACCATGAGCGCTGCCGACACTGCTGAGTCAAGCTCGAGAGCGATCTCGCCAATCCCCACATCCACGATCAGCTTCTCGGCATCGACATCCACGAGGTCGACGCTCCCGAGGCCCGACGTGACGAAGAGCGCGGTGGCACGCACGCCCTCCAGAACCATCTCCCCCACCCCGTTCTCGAGGATGATCGTCTTCGCCTCGTGACCGACGAGGGTGACCGTGCCGGTTCCGTTCTTCACCTTGAGATCGATGCCAGCGGGCACACGAAGGATGTAGTCCACGATCCCCTTGCCCACCGTCTTCACCGAAGCGCTCAATCCGAAGACGCCTGTCGCAACCTGAAGCCCTTCGATGTCTCTCTCACTTGCCGAGAGAACAGCCTCCCACTGGACGATCGGGCCCGCCCCCGTCCCTTCGATCTCCGCCCGGTACGAGTCGATCCGGATCTCGCCAAGCAGATTCTCGACCACGAGCTCCTCAGCGTCCTCGACCGCGAACGATCCACCCAGGGTCCGCGTGACCTGATCGCGCTTGCGCGCCGCATCGCGATCCTCCGCGCCATCCTCATCTTGATCACGGCGCTCGCCGGATGCGATACCGCCGAACGTGATTCCGAAAGAGACCGTCGGGCCGGATAAATCGAGGCTCGGGGCCGGAATCCCGATCTGATCGCCGAAGTCGATGCCGAAGACCGGGAGCAGATAGCCGATTCGCAACTCGAATCCCATCCACGGGAAGAACTGACCCGCCATGCTGACGTAGGGCTGCACAAACCCGAAGGCGCGGCCCAGCTCACGTGACTCAGGCTCGATGACGAGACCGCATATCGTGTGGTCCTCGGGCTCGTCATCATCCCCGTCCTCGGCCGGAGCCGTTGACACCGAGAGGATGTTTGCACCACCGCCAAGGACCGCTCCGATCGTCAGAACGGAGCTCGCGTCGCCGCCGATGGCCCGGCCTATGTCGAACCCGCCTCCGCCGAAAACAAACTCCGCGCTCCGCTCCTCGCCCTCCGAGGTCGCCACGATGCCCCAGCCGATCCCACCGAACGCCGGGCCTCCGATGACGCCTCCTCGTCCGCTCCCGCCGGCACCGCACAGGAACTCGCCCATCGAGGGCAACCCGTTCTCAGACAAGAAGGTGTTGATCCCGGTCATGTCCGGGAAGAAGCCCATCGCCATCGGGCCGCCGAATCCGAAACCGCGGGCTTCCGGCTGAGCCATAACCAGGCTGGCGCTCATCGCACCGACACAAACAACCATCACAACGAGACACAACAGACGCTTCATCACTGATCACCCCTCGTGCGCCTCCGGTAGACTGCCGACGGAAGACGCAACTGATTCTAGACCTTCTTGTCCACGAAATGCGAGGCTGTCCCACAGGGAGAAGTTCCCGCCCTGAGCGACACGGATGTCAGCGTTGTCGTGAACCTTGAATGGAGACAGCGGCGCTTATACGCCGCTATCTCCAGCACACAGAACGTGTGATGCTGCTTGTGGGATCAGCTCAGAACGTAGGGCGCATCCATGCCGCTACCGTCCAGGCTCCCATCACCAGCGCTCGGAGCAGGCCCGAAAGGTCCAGGCGAACCGTCGAAGCCACTCCCGTCAGGAATGCCGTCCCCCGAATTCGGAGCGGGCCCCGGACCTCCGTAGACCGCCATCATCCCACCCACGGCGAACACAAGCGTTGCTGCCAGCAGCAGAACCAGTAGTCTCCTCATCCTAACCTCCTCGCACAACTGTAGTTTCTACACCTTGTTACGGATAGACAGTATACAGCCGGAAGCTGACTAATCCTAGATGCTCCGTGTTTGAAACGCGCCACGTTACGTGCGACTCTAGCTCTCGGCTTCCGGACGGGAAGCATGAGGTTGTCGAATTCCTTGGGGGTCGTCGCAGTCTTCCCTCCTCCCGCGACGGACGTCGGAGCTGCGCTTCAACCTACGGTCGAATCGGGATCCAGTGTGACTCGGTCCAAACGGGATACCCGTCGAAAGCCGCGTGATGGGTCAGCCGCGTCTGATCGGATCCGTCGGCGTTCATCACGTAGATCTCCAGGTTCCCGTCGCGATCGCTCTCAAACGAGATCCGCGTCCCGTCCCGCGACCACGAAGGGCCTCCGTCGAACGCCGTATTCGACGTGAGGCGAATGACCACGCTCCCGTCGGCGTTCATCACGTAGACCTCGGCGCTCCCGTCGCGATAGCTCTGAAAGGCGATCTTGCTTCCGTCCGGCGACCACGCCGGCCAGCCGTCCGCGCCTGGGTCCGTCGTGAGATTCGTCTGCTGCGTCCCGTTGGGGTTCATCGAGAAGATCTCGCCCGGGCCGTTGCGATCCGAGAGGAACAGGATCTTCGAGCCATCGGGAGACCACACGGGAAGCCAGTCACGTCCAGGATGCGTCGTCAGCTGGATCTCTGCGGCGCCGTCTACGTCCACCACGAAGATGTCCGGATTGTCCATCAGCGATGGAACATCACCGACAACGATATCTCGGTCTGCGTGAAACGCGATGCGCCTTCCATCGGACGACCACGTCGGCCACGCGTGGATGCCGGTGACCGGCGTCACGCTGTAGTGGCCTGAACCGTCGGCGTTCATCACGCGGATCTCGCTGATCTCGCCCGACTGGAAGGCGATCTTGGCGTCGTCGGGCGACCAGACCTGGGCGCCGACCGGAGTCACCCCGCCCGCCAGCATCATCTGACCAGAGCCGTCGGCGTTCATGACCCACGTCTCGGTATCGCGGTTGAACAGGATCTTCGTCCCGTCGTGCGACCAGCACGGCCAGACATCGAAGTCCACATCGTCGGTCAGCTGGATCGGATCCGCGCCCTCCGGATCGATCATCCAGATGTCGCGACTCCCATTCCGTTCGCTCTCGAACAGAATCCCGCGCACCACCGTGAACTCGCCCTGTCCGTTCGTCCCTCCCTCAGCCTTGACGATGACCTCCGTTGGCACAGATGCCCCGCCCGGCGTCGCGATGACGGGCACCTCCACTGTGAGGATGCTATCGCTCCACGACAGAATGCTGGCAGCCGCGTTATCGAACGTCACCGCACCCGTTCCCTGGAGTGCGCCGAAGCCCTCTCCGACGATGATCACTTCAGATCGCACGGTTCCACGTGTCGGGCTCAGCTGCAGAGTGATAATGCCGCCGTCGCCAGGGGAACGAAGAAGATCGCACGCCGTCAGACCCAGAGCAGGAACCAGTAGAACCCCGATTAGAAACCGCCGATTCATGTTCCACCTCCCATTCTCGCCAACTCACAGAGCCTTCAGCGTATCAGGAAGTGTGAAACGTGTGAAACGGAGCCGTGTGGACAAGGGCGAGGTTTCCAGGTGAGGAGCATGAGGTTGTCGAGCTTCTTGCAGTCGTGCACTTGTCGCGGCCGTCGGACAGTCCCCGTCGTTCAGCACGCGCCAGAGCGTTTCGATGATCCGGGACGAGATGTCGTCATCGTCGATGTAGTAGACAAGCTCCCGGATTCGTTTCGCGACAGGCGAGCCATCACCGAAGACCCAGTGATCTCGGATCCAGAGGCCGAGACCGAAGCGGGCATCGACGATAGCTTCGCATGCTGGTCCCCCGCCCACGCGGACGGCCCTGACTCCGGAAACGTCACCGGAATCGTGGTGGACCCCGAGCCGCGTGCTTCCATAGAAGCTATTGCTTGAAGAGTCATGCTATAGTGTGCATGCTGCGCTGCCTGAAGCGCTGCACATTCGGCAAGGCGCAAGGAGGAGGAACCAAGTGCGAGCAACGTTCTGGGTATTGCTGCTGTTGGCATTGATCTCGATAGCCAGCCATTGTAGCCAAGAAGCT
>JBARQW010000210.1:0-1581 GCA_049643905.1 Bipolaricaulia bacterium | reverse complement strand
CTCAACCGACGATGGATCTGCACCGTCGAGCTCCATGACGGTCCGGACCATCAGTTCCTCCATCTCGCTTCCCCAGCCGGCGTACGTCTTGCCGACGAAGTCGCTCGGCGACTGGATGCCGCTACCGGAAGCCCACGCGAAGCCGGAGGTGTTGTGGGGGAAGAGCGTGGCGATCGAAACGATCGGGATCCCCTGCGCCCTGGCCATCGTCACGTATTCCTGACTCGTGATGCCGAAGTCGACTTGACCGATGGCGACGAGCTGCAACGCGACGTTGGGGTCAGGCTCGACCAGCCGTAGATGAAGACCCTCTTCATCGAAGAATCCGGCTTCGCGCGCAACAAGGAGACCCGTGTGGTTCGTGTTCGGATCCCAGTCGAGGGCGACGCGTATTGGATCCGCTGCAGCGCAGATCAGGACAACAAAGACCGTTGCCAAAAAACCAAGGAGCGCGACTGCCATTGCACGGTAGTTCATGCTTTCCTCCTTTGCATCCACGGGGTGATCGACCGGCCGACGGCGTCGACCGCCTTGAAGAGGCCGTAGCTCAGCAGCATTACGATGACGATTCCACCGAACAATCGGTCGACTCGGACCGAGCTGAGGGCTCGCGTCATGTAGACTCCCATCCCTTTCGAACCGCCAAGCCACTCGCCGATCACTGCGCCCAGAACGCTGTAGGTCGCCGCGATCTTCGTCCCCGCAACGATTCCGGGAAGGGTTGCGGGAAGGTACAAGTGGCGATATCGATCTCCGCTGCTCGCGCCGAACGTCTTGAGGAGTTCCCTGTACGCGGGATCGACGGTTCGGAATCCCTCGTACGTGTTCACCGCGATCGGGAAGAAACCAATGAAGGCAACGATCAGCGTCTTGGCCAACACTCCGAACCCGAACCAGATCAGGATCAGGGGTGCAATGGCGATCAACGGCACGGCCTGCGAGAGTACGAGGGGCGGGTAGAGCAGGTCCCTGGCGAGAAGCGAAGCGTTCATCAGCATCCCGAAGGCCAGGCCGAGAACGATGGCGAGGGCGAAACCGGAAACTGTCGCAAGGACCGTCATTCCGATGTGCGGACCGAGGAACGACAGGTCGCTTGCGATTGCACGAACGGTCGCTGTCGGAGACGGCAGAACGTAGTTGGGTACCGGAAGGATCGATGTCGCGGCCTGCCAGAGCAGGACGGAGAGCGCCAGGCTGATCAGCCATCTGTACCTGACGGGTCGACCGGCGACGGCACGACGTGAGGAAGGCCGATCAGTCATCCCCGCCGCCTTTCGTCGATACGTGAACGACGAGGAGTAGGCCGCGCGCTGCCCTGATGCGGACAGGCGTGAGCTCGACCTCGTTGGAGACGCCCCGTGAAGCGGCGCGATGGAGACACTCGCCCCGGAGCGGGAATCGGAGACCGTCGGTCTCTACGGTGACCGACTCCGAGAACGGGATCAGCGACACACGATCGCCGACTTCGACATCGCCCAGCACGAGCTCCTCGGCCACAAGCTGAGCCGTCTCGCGGCCGGCGGCGAGGAGGATCGGGACTCCCGCACGGTGACCCTTCTCGAGCAGATGTAGGTTGGTCAG
>JBARQW010000209.1:0-4103 GCA_049643905.1 Bipolaricaulia bacterium | reverse complement strand
TCCTAGGTGCCTCACACGCGCTGCGTGCGCGGGCAGGCCTCGAACTGTCCCTCGCCCGAGATGAAGACAAGACGAGTCGTGTTGAGCCTGGTCGTGGCGTCGTTTGTGGGATGGATCGGCATCTCGTTGGCCGGTACGGGCGAGGTTGAGCAACCGGCTCCTGCATCTCACGCCTCCGCTCCGTCGTTCAATTGCCTGGACTGTCACGGACCGCACCCGACGCCAACGACTACTGAGGAGAGCGCCGGCGGGGGCGGTGGGCTCGCGATTCCCCCAGACCGCGGGACCGCGGAGCTTGCCTGTTCCCAGTGTCACGGGGCGTCGGAGGCCGTCGAGGCGGCCAACCCCAACAGCTGCGTCGGCTGTCACGCAATCGGAGGCTACCCACTGAAGGCGACTCTCGAGACGCTGGCGGAGGCCGGTCACCCCAACATTGTCCCAATGACCGGGACGGTGCCCGGTGACTGCTTCATGTGCCACGAGGAGACGCTGGGACTTCTCATGCACCGACTGCATGTGGTGGAGAGCCCGGTCTTCACTGATCACTTCCCCTCAGGTTGTGTGAGATGCCATGTCCTGGACGAGGACGGGGCGACAACCGTCGAGGATCTCCCCATCCAGTAGGGCGAGGAGAGAAACGGGCACAGCGCAAACAAGTCAGGACGAAGGTTCTTCCTACAGTGACATGAGCTTCGAATCGATTTCAGGGCCTGGTCATCGCAAGGTGAGCGCCTCAGGAGAACTGAAGTGCCCCCCGGAATCCGGCCCACGCTCCAGACCACTGGCTGACCGCCCTGGCATGAGCACGAGGGCTACCATCACCGCGAAACACCCTACGAACGCGTTCTGCACTCAGTCCCACAGGCTCCACTGCACGAGCGGAACTGGGCAGAAGTCCCCTTGGTCGTGCGCAGGCCCCATGACTGCTCGAATCCTGGATCCGTCACAATGGCGGGCCACGGCGCGTTAGTTCTCCGCTGTGCTGATTGGGTCCTGCTTGTAGAAAGCCCGTAGCTTCCCGTACAGCTCGGGATGGTGCTGCTGCATCTGGCGCGGTTGCTGGAAGAAGCACTCTGTCGCCACAGCGAAGAACTCAGCCGGATTGGTCGCACCATAAGGGTCGATGTCCGTCTCCTGGTGTTGAAGAACGCGCTCGCGGAGTTCCGCGAACTCCTCTCCGAGAGTCCGAGCCCATGTGATGTACATGGAGCGTCGGGGCAAGATAGGGGCACCGTTGAAGGCACCCTCTTCTGCGTCCAACTGGTGCGCGAACTCGTGGAACACGACATTGCGGCAGTCATGCACATCCGATGCGCCTCGCCGCGCCCCGTCCCACGATACGACAAGAGCTCCCCGCGCTGCGGTCTCACCGATGCGGACCTGGAGCCCCTCCACGACAGAGCCGGTTACATTTCGCTCGCGGTGGCGCGCAACGTATTCGTGCGGGTAAACGATGATCGAGTAGAGGCCTGGGTAGAAGTCGGTTTCCCTGTGCAGTAGCAGGAAACAGGCCTGCGCCGCAATCGTCACCCGGATCTCATCTGTGATCTCAAGGCCGGCGGCTCCCTCGAAGCGCTTCTCTGATAGGAGAACTTGTATGTGTCCGCGAAGCTCCTCTTGATCTGCTGGTGGAAGCAGCAAGTAGCGGGGAAAACTGCGGGTGAGAATCTTCAACCACTCCTCCGGGAACGGCCGAGTCCGCATCCGTCTTCTGCGACGACGCTTCAAGATCCCGGACTGCATGTCCAACCTCCATGTCGTCGATCGCCCCGAGCCAATCATAGACAGGCGTCAAGCGCGTCCGCAGGTTCCCATCCGCGCCACGCGTGCACGAGCATGGCACACCGGTCCGCGCCCTCACTCGTGCAGTTTGACAGAGCCGGAGTGGATCTCCTCAACCGTCAGAGCAATCGCAGCCTGACCAGCAAAGCGCGGGTAGAGCCATTTCATCATGTCGTCGTAGATATCGCCCTTGGTCTGATACTCCAGAGGCCCCTTCACCTGGTACGACTTCCCATCATCCGTGCAGAAGAGAATGGCTCCCTTGCTTCCAGCGAGGATGTTCAGACGCGTGTATTCGAAGCCGTTGTCGGCAATGACGAGCTTGTCTTCCCCATACACACTCACAGCCTCACAGTAGGCCGCATTGGGAAGGCCCTCGATACTGACCGTGGCAAGGACCACGGGGCCACTCCGTTTGCGCCAGAACTGGTCGAGCACATCCTTCACCGGCATGGTGTCACCTTCTTCCAACCGTCGCTCGGTCCTCTCTGGGCCTTCTCCAATCCGCGACCTGAGCTCGCTGGCGGAACGGCCAATACTAGATCTCAGAGGGCGCTGATTCCAGTGGTGCGAGGTCCCCTCGATCGATCTTCCAGTCCGCGGTTTTCGGGGCGCTCGGCCTCGTCCGAGTCCTCATACGCCCTGCTGAGTTGCCAAGATCCTCTCGCGGTCGTATCCTTCGGCGTTTTCGAAGATGCGAATCGTCTTTGGCTGATCAAGAAGGTGAGTGCGTGAACGGTCTTCTCGCGACTGGCCTGGCAATCATGCTGGGCTATGTCTTGGGCGAGCTTGTCAAGAGAGTCGGACTCCCAAGAGTCAGTGGATACATCGTTGCCGGATTGATCCTGAACCCCCGGATCACTGGTCTCGTTTCGACCTCGTTTGTCGATTCGATGGGCACAACAACCGACCTCTCCCTGGCTGTGCTCACATTCGCTATCGGCGGGACACTGGCAATCGGCCCGCTTAGGGAACTTGGGAAGAAGATCATCCTCATCGCGCTGGGCGAGGCGCAACTGTCAGCGCTCCTGGTAACCGTTGGCTGCCTGGCAACGCTACCCTTCCTTCTACGTGACTCCGGTGGATTCTGGACCACAATTGCTCCTCTGGCGGTCCTGCTCGGCACCCTGGCGTCTCCCACGGACCCGTCAGCCACACTGGCGGTCGTTCGCCAATACAAGGCAAAGGGCATGGTGACGTTCAGCATCATGGCCTCTGCCGCCCTCGATGATGCACTCGGGATCCTGAACTACAGTCTCGGGGTCGTGGTCGCCCTTGTCCTGGTCACGCACCGCTTGGGAGGGATCGGGACAATCCTCCAGCCACTGGTGGCCATTGGAGGAGCGCTCGCTCTGGGTGCGGTCTCCGGTCTGGCATTCCGTTTTGCGCCAAGATGGCTTCGGGGCGAGAATGATGGTCTTCAGATCGCTTTCCTCCTGGGCACTCTCGGCATCTGCTATGGGGTGTCCGCGGCACTCGGCTTGGATCAGCTCCTGGCCACGATGGCAATGGGAGTGACTGTGGTCAACATGGCCCGTCATCACCAGGGACGTCATCGGGTGTTCACACTGCTTGAGGAATCCGTTGAGCCGGTCATATTCATCGTGTTCTTCACTGTGAGCGGAATGCTTCTTGACGTGGCTGTGCTCTTCCAGTACCTGCCCGTGGTGCTTCTGTTCGTGCTCTTCAGGTCGGTGGGGAAACTCGGCGGAGCGTATCTGGGAGCGAGGCTTGGACATGCGTCGCGAGAAGTGCGGCGCTACACAGGCTGGGGACTCATCCCGCAAGGAGGCATTGTCATCGGGCTAGCGCTCCTCCTCAGGCAGGAGCCGGCGCTTGCGCCCATTAGCGACATCTTGCTCAATGTCATCATCGGTGCGACAGTCATCCATGAACTTATTGGTCCTCTCACAGCGAAGCTCGCGATCATGAAAGCCGGGGAGGCTGAGAGATCGCACTAGCGCAAGCCTGCGCGTGTCGCTGCCCCCCCCCGAGAACCGGGAGATAGAGCTTGTACCTGTGTTCCTGAGGACGTATTCGGGAGCAAGGTGTATGCGGCTCACCGCGAAAGCCTGCGTGAATGCGCGGCCGCACGAATCACTCTACCGCCACATGGGACAGTCCGACGCGAGGAGTATGCCTGTGAATCGTCTGCTCATGGGAGACAGCCCTCATCATCGACTGTCTCCGGTGACTTCGAAGCCAGTGAACTGCGAAGAACCCTTCCTCCGTGATGTGGATCAAGTAGTGGGTGTTCAGGTCCGTATCCCAGACCAGACCACAGTCGACGTCGACGGCGTCTGTCCGGCTGAAAGCGGCGA
>JBARQW010000208.1:0-3889 GCA_049643905.1 Bipolaricaulia bacterium | reverse complement strand
CCCAAACCACATCGCGCTTCGAGAAGTAGCGCCAGTTTGCGCGGCGTGCGGGAAGAAGGAGGTTCCTCTCCTCGTAGATCCGCAGTGTGCGAGGATGAACCCCCAACAGCTCCGCAGCAACCCCGATGGTATACAGAGGGCGGCCGTACGGCGCAGTAGGGCTCCTAGATGGATTGCATGACGTACGAGTGGTACACATAGGCCATCCATTCTAGCGGTCGGTGCGTCGGGGGGCAAAGTCCGCTCGGCCCACCCAGAGACACGCCAATGCGAGGAACGTGCCTGAGTCAGGCCGTCTCTGGAGAAACCAGGAGAGTGCAGCCCGTGCTGGGCTGCACTCTCGCTGTAGGCTAGCCTTAGGGAGATTGTCTCGTGTCCCTAAGGGGTCGAACCTTCCGTCGTGGGATGGCCGGCCTCGGTCCAAGCAACCCAGCCCCCGTCAAACCCCTTCGCGTTGACGTACCCGAGCAATCTCAGCGTCATCACGCCGAGCGAAGCCCGCCAGCCGCTCTTGCAGTAGGTGACGATCAACGTGTCCATGTCCTCGGGGAGCTTGTCTAGATTCTCTGGAAGCGTCTCCAGTGTCAACAGGGTCGCTCCCGGAATGTGCCCCGCCTCGTAATCCTCGGACGATCGAACATCCACGAAGAAAGCCGCCTCGGCTCCCCATAGGTCAAAGGCACCTGTGACGTCGACAAATCCCCAAGGCGTGTCGGCCTTCAGCCCGTCGAGCACGCTCATCAGCAGAGACTGATAGGGCGTCTGGGCCGAGGTTACACCGACTGCCAAACCTACGCTCAAAACCGCTGCAATCAGAATGATCAGATGTCTGTGCGTCTTCAAATTGTGTCTCACCTCCCCCCTTTTACGGCATCTTCTCAACAATCACAGCTTCGTTCGCCCGCGAGTCAGCAGGATCAAGGTCGCCCTCCATCAGGAACAGCGCCTCATTCCCATGACACGACTCACAGGTCTCGTTCTGCGGTGTGCTGCGTTGGATGTTGTGAGGTGCGGCCGTCTTCCAGTTGGGATACTGGTCGAAGTCCGGTAGGAGGTTCTCCCCAAAGAAGGCGAACGCGTCCCTGGCCACCGGGTTGTGTCGAACGGTCACGTACTCGTATGGATATCCCGGCACCGTGTTGTGCCCGATCTTGAACACGAGTTCCGTCTCCTGAGGGGCCCGGTGGTACTCGCCACTCTCGTCAATGTTCGAGTGGCAGCCGCTGCAGTTCTTGTACGACACTGCGTGACAAACTTGACAGCTCACGTCGTCATGAGCGGGAATGCCGTGCGACGCAGCCGAGGAGTTTGGGACGGCCTCATGGCAATCCGTACATCCCGGCAGACCGTCGACCTCCCAGCGGCTGTCATACTGGCTGTCATCGCCGTGCATCGGCTCTTTGTGACAGTCGAGGCACGTCATTCCAGCCTGGAAGTGGACATCGGCAGGAAGATCCTCACTCAACGTCCCGAGGAACTCTCCGCCGGCCCGGCTGCCATGGCAAACGGCACATGTATCCTCCATCGGCGGAGTCCCGTAGAACTCATGTCCCGAGATGAGTCCGCCTCCGACGGCTTGCGGGATGTTCACATGGCAGTCGCCGCACGTGGCGTGGCACGTATTGCAGTCGTTCTGGCGAACCGGCTCCAGTTGAGCGAAGTTCTCCTCCGTTCCCGCCCGCATTCGAAGCGCCTCGTCCTGGCCGGCCAGCGTCCAATGAATGCTCGTCTCGTGTGTCTCGGCAATCTCGCCGTGACAGACGGCGCACTGGGTCCCCGCGCTTCGCATGTCGGCATGAATCGCATCGATGTCGTCAGTGGCCGTGTCCCCGCCATGGCAGGCGGAGCACCCGAGCTGCCCGTGAGTCGAGGTAGCGAATTCCTTCTTGACGAAGTAGTTGAGAAACTCCGACCGCCCCGGCGCAACGGCACACCCGCCGGATTCCTCTTCGGCCTCCGGCTCCGCGCGTTCACGTAGTAGCGAAATCAGTTTCCCGGCGTTGCTGTGGCAGTCGAGGCACACGCCGTCGTCTGCGACAGCGCTTGGCTGACTCTCATCATCAGCGCTCGCGCTCGTCGCTTGACTCCCCCCGAGGCCCACTGCCAGCAATACACAGACAATCGCTACTGCAGACAGCAGGAATACCGCTTGCACTCCGCTCTTCACGACACCATCCCCCCAAACCGATTCGGTCTCAGTACTCCGTCCACGTAGGGACTGTTGTTTGTATCAGGAACTGGGTATCTTGTCAATGGCCATTGATAGGAGTCCTGTCACTCTCAACCTACAAGACTGCTGTTGCTCGAGCCTGATCAGATGACTGCACACCCTCGATCGTGGGAGCCATGCCCGCCCGCTCCTAGATCGCCACGACACGCACAGCGCACAGACGACTCTCTGGCGCGGATCCAGCTCTGCCCCTTTGGAGGCAGCCAGCGCCAGGCGCTTACGAAGCGCTTTCGCTGATGTGACCCTGACCCTGCCCTCGTCGCTTCCCGGATCGCGTTGTACCCGGACGCGTGACGACGTGCGCCGCTTCACTCACGATCAGTGCCTTTCCATGGACGATGGTGTCGAGCAGCTTCTCGCGGCCAGTACAGAGCATCCGCTGAATCGTCCCGCGGGAGACGCCCATCACCTCGGCAGCCGACGACTGGTCGTGTCCCTCGAGGTCGCAAAGGCGCATCGCCTCCAGCTCGTCCATCTCGAGGACGACCAGCTCGAGTTCTGTGAGGGGGACCGCAGCTGGTTTCAAGAGATTCACGCCATCGAACTCCCGGCAATACCGCGGTTTCTTGGGGCGTCCCATTGTCCATCCTCCCCGTCTAAATCAGACTAGCATGAAAGCCCCGGGGGCGGTTGTCAAACTCTCTGCTGGCGCGAGGCAACTTTAAGGGGATGAGTTGCCTTTCCGTGCATAGGCACATAGTATGCCCGCGGAGAACCGGCCTTCAGGCAGACACACGAACTGCGCTGTGGCCAAGGGAGGCTTCGTATGAAGCTCTGCATACCGGTACAGAACAGCAGCGGGTTAGGCAGCAAGGTCTCGTTGCACTTCGGTTCCGCCCCATTCTTCCTGCTCCTTGACTCCGAGACTGCTCAGTTCGAGATCACTGAGAACTCCGACGAGCAGCATGCTCACGGCATGTGCCATCCTGTCGGAGCGCTGAACGGATCTTCGGTGGAAGCAGTTGTCGTAGGTGGCATCGGGCGACGTGCGATAGAAGGCCTGAACGCGGCCGGAATCAAGGTCTACCGCGGCACCGAGGGAACCGCCCAGCAGGTTCTTGATGCTGTTCTGCACAACACCCTTGAGGAGATGACGTCAGATGCAGCCTGCGCCGGCCACGGAGAACACGGATGTAGTTCTCACTGAGAGACCTCGCCCAACGGCAGGCAACACCGCGTCTCCGGACCGGAGAGCAAGACTCGCGCAGTGCATCAGCGGTCTTGTCACGTAGACCCTACCTTCTGCTCTTGTTGGTATCACTGCAGTTGTTGATGCCTCGGTGGCAAACACTGGTTCGGACTCATCGCTGAGCATCTGAGGGGGGATGTCAGAAGTCGTTGTTCTTCTGGGAGCCTCTACGACGATTGGCTTCGTCCACATGCTGATCGGCCCCGACCACCACCTGCCGTTCATCGTTCTGGCGAGGGCCAGGCGCTGGTCGACGAAGAAGACGCTCTTGATCACGTTTTCGTGCGGCCTTGTGAACGAGTCAATCGTCGCCTCTTGACATCTCGATCATGGGCCCTTCACGCTCCTGCCATACGGTTGCCCTTCCTCGCCCACTCGGCAAGACGCGTGACTGCTTTTGCGTTTGGCATTCGAAGGGATGTACAATCTTGGGCATCCAGAAAGGAGGAACGATCGTGGGAAAGAACAAG
>JBARQW010000207.1:0-26755 GCA_049643905.1 Bipolaricaulia bacterium | reverse complement strand
GGGAACGCTGGCTGCGGCGCTACGCTATCCGGACAAGATCTTCGGCCATTGCTCCGGGTTCAAACGGGCACCGAACATGATGAACTACATGGCCGACTTCTACCAGATCTACTATTTGAACGGTCTGATGGCTGGCGCGCTCACCGAGAGCGGCAAGGGCGCCTACGTTGGCGCGTTCCCGATTCCTGAGGTGAAGCGTCACATGGGGGCCTTCGCGGTGGGGGTTCGGGAAATCCTCCCGGAGGCGGAAATCCACGCCAGCTGGATCTACGAGTGGTTCAGCCCGACAGCGGCCAAGGAGGCGACGGAGGCACTGATCGCCGCCGGATGCGACGTGTTTGCGTTCACCGAGGATTCGCCCACGGTCTGCCAGGTTGCGGCGGAAAGCGGACTGCCGTCCTTCGGGCACTACTCTCCGATGTACGCCTTCAGTCCTGATTACATCGTCTCGGGTCAGATCGCCCATTGGGAGGCCATCTACCTCGACTTCTTCGCCAAGATCTACGCTGGCGTGTACACGGCGCACAACCTCGAGGATCTGGACTACTGGTGGTTGCTCCAGGAGAAGGCCGTCGAGATCGGCGCCGATCCGGGGATGCTCATCAACCCAGTCTTCGAGGACGCCCTCAAGGCTTTCATGCATGAAGACCCAATCCTTGGGACGATCAGCGTCTACGACCTGGTGATGGCCAGATACGCACAGATGGCTGATCCGTCGATGGTGTACGATCCCTTCAACGGGCCGATCTACGACCGTTTGGGGAATCTGCGAGTGCCGGAAGGCCTGCGAATGTCGGTCTTTGAGCTGACGACGATGGAGTGGGCAGTCGACGGAATCGTCGGCCCGTGGCCGGGCGAACCCGAGTAACCTTAAGTATCGCGAAGCGGTCGTCCCTTGGGGGCGGCCGCTTCCCTCTTCCAACGTGTCCTGCGTGGTTGTTGCATCGACGGGACACCGTCATAATCGACCCCGGAAAGGAGAGAACGTGGGACAGAGTCACATCGAATCGGTTGTCAAGGCGACCACCCTTGAAGGGGCGTGGAAGGCTCGGTGCGCCTTGGGGACTGAGGCACGCTTCCTTGCCGGTGGTATCGATCTGGCGCTGTTCACTCCTCCGTCCGTGAAGGTGCTGATCGACCTGGTACCTCTTGAGCTGTCGTACGTTCGAGGGGGCGAGTCGGGCATCGAGGTTGGCGCGACGACGACGATGACCGACGTGATCGAATCGCCGCAGATCGCTTCGTACGCGGGGGGATTCGTGCAGGAGGTCCTGCGTCAGGTCGCATCGCCGCTTCAGCGAAACCTCGCAACGTTGGGGGGGACGCTGGCGAGGGCACATCCGTGGTCGGACGTGATTCCGGCACTGCTCGTCCTCGACGCGGAAGTGATGATCTTCGACGGAGAGGAGCGGATCCTGCCGTTGGCGGAGTTTTACGAGGAGCGGCAGCGGCGCGAGCAGGCACTGATCGTCGAGGTTCGCCTCCCTCGTCTTCCTGAAGGAGGGCGGGGCGCGTTCATCGGATTCACAAGGACCGGTTTCGATGTCGCCCTTCTGAACGTGGCCTGCTTCGGCGCCATCGAGGACGTGCGATGGACGGACGCCCGGATCGCGATTGGCGGAACACCCGGCCTGGCGACCCGTCTTCGCGACGTCGAAGCTCAGCTCGTTGACCACGCGGCCGCCCCAGAGGAGATCACGGCCGCCTCGGAATCGGCTGCGGCCGCGATCGACGCGCGAGACGATCGGAGGGCGAGTGCCGAGTTCCGAAGGACACTCGCACGGGAGCTCGTCGCCCGTTGTCTGTTGAGGATTGCGGAGCTTCCGGAAGGGGGTGCGCATTGACCATCACGCTCTTGATCAACGGAGCTGCGAGATCCCTGTCGATTGAAGCCGGTGACACGCTGCTTGAGGTCCTTCGCCGCGAAGGGTATGTCGGCGTCAAGAAAGGGTGTGGGACGGGGGATTGCGGGGCGTGTGCGGTGCTCCTGAACGGTCGCGCGGTCAACTCATGTCTCGTCCTTGCCGCGAGAGCCGAAGGAGCCGAAGTCCTCACGGTGGAGGGTCTGGCGACCGGCGACCGCTTGCATCCTCTGCAGGAGGCGTTCCTCGACGAAGGGGCGGTTCAGTGCGGCTATTGCACACCGGGGATGTTGATGAGCGCAGTCGACCTCCTGACGCATAACCCCGATCCGAGCGAGGAGGAGATCGGAGAGGCGCTCTCGGGGAACCTCTGCCGATGCACTGGCTATGTCAAGCAGATTCGGGCGATCCAAGCTGCGGCCGAGAGGATGAGGAGCGGCGATGAGTGATCGATCAGACCGCCAGTTTGCGGTAGTGGGAAAGAACGAACGGAAGGTCGACGGCGTCGGGCTGGTCACGGGGAAGGCGAAATTCGTCGCCGATCTCAGTCTGCCGGATACGCTTCACGTCAAGATCCTCGCGAGCCCCCACGCCCACGCGAGAATCGTCTTGATCGACACTTCGGGGGCCGAAGCGACACCCGGCGTCTTCTGCGTACTGACGCACGAGAACACGCCGTCGACGCGTCACACGACGGCCGGGCAGGGGTACCCCGAGCCCTCCCCGTACGATGCGCGGATGTTCGACACCAAGGTGCGGTTCGTCGGCGACCGAGTGGCGGCAATCGCGGCAGAGTCAGAGCGGATCGCGGTCGAGGCGCTGAAGAAGGTCCGCGTCGAGTACGAGGAATTGCCGGCGGTTCTCTCGATCGACGATGCGCTCCGTGAGGGGGCGCCCGTCGTCCACGACGAGGAGGAATCGACCGGGATCTATGACGCTGCAAGAAACATCGTCGCTGACGTCGACATCGATGTGGGCGACGTCGGGGCCGGATTCGAGGCGTCCGACGTCCTCGTCGAGACGGTCTGCGAGACGCAGTACGCCCAGCACACACCGATCGAAACGCACGTGGTCCTTTCGTATCTCGACTCCGAAGGGCGGCTCGTTCTGCGGACGAGCACGCAGGTTCCTTTTCACGTCAGACGGATCGTCGCGCAAACGCTAGGTTTGCCGATACGTCGGATTCGCGTGATCAAACCGAGGGTCGGCGGCGGGTTCGGTACCAAACAGGAGATCCTCCTCGAAGACATCGCCGGCCTGGTGACGCTTCGAACCGGCCGACCGGCGTTCCTCGAGCTTACCCGGGCCGAGGAGTTCATCGCCGCGAGAACGCGTCACCCGATGCGTGTGCGCGTCAAACTGGGGGCGAAAGAGGACGGCAAACTCCACGCGATCGAGATGGAGGCTCAGTCGAACACCGGCGCGTACGGAGCGCACGGGTTGACCGTGCTCGCCAACACGGGCTCGAAAACCCTTCCGCTGTACAACAAGGCGGAGAACGCGCACTTCTTCGGGCAGGCGATCTACACCAACCTACCGGTCCCTGGTGCGTATCGTGGGTACGGGGCGACGCAAGGCTACTTCCCACTCGAAACTGCGATGGACGAGCTCGCCGAGAGGCTCTCGATGGACCCGATCGAGCTTCGGCGCCGCAACCACATCCTCTTGGGTGAGACGTCGCCGATCTTCGAGAAGCTTGGCGAGGGCAGAGAGGGGGTTTCTCAGACGGTCAAGAGCTGCGAGCTCGGACGATGCATCGAGATCGGAGCCGAGCGGATCGGGTGGGCTGAGAAGCGGGGGAAACGTGCTCGCCAGGGTCCATGGGTCCACGGGATCGGAATGTCGATCATGATGCAGGGGTCCGGGATCCCGGAGATCGACATGGCCGCGGCGACGATCAAGATGAACGAGGACGGATCGTTCAATCTCCTCATTGGCGCGACGGACATCGGTACCGGATCGGACACGATCCTCGCCCAGCTGGCCGCCGAGGTCCTCGGCGTCCCCCTGTCGATGATGATCGTGACCTCGTCGGACACGGACATCACGCCGTTCGATGTGGGCGCGTACGCGTCATCGACGACCTACGTCTCCGGCACCGCGGTCGTCGATGCGGCCAAGAAGGTGAGGGACCAGATCCTGTCGGTGGCCGCCCCGTTGCTCGAATGTGATCCGGAGGGGCTGTCGCTGGCCGACTCGGCGGTCGTGACCGCGGACGGGCGGCGCGTCGGACTCGATCGTGTTTGTCAACGGGCGATGTACGAGTCGAACCAATTCCAGATTGCTGCGACAGCGTCGTTCGTTCCCTCTGAGTCACCCCCGCCGTTTCTGGCGAATTTCGCCGAGGTTGCCGTCGATACGAAGACAGGGCTCGTGAAGGTCCTTCACTACGTTGCCGCCGTCGACTGCGGCGTCGCAATCCATCCGAAGTCCGCGGAAGGGCAGATGGAGGGTTCGATCGTGAATGGGATTGGCTACGCGTTGACGGAGGAGATGCTGATCAGCGGACGAGGACGCGTGCGGAATCCGTCGCTGTTCGATTACAAGATCCCCGGCGCTCGTGACATTCCGAAGATCGACGTGGTTCTGGTCGACTCGTACGAGCCGACCGGACCGATGGGGGCGAAGTCGGTCGGTGAGATTGGAATCAACGGCCCGATCCCGACGATTGCGAACGCGATCTACGACGCGGTCGGCGTCCGTCTGAAGAAGACGCCGTTTACGCCGGAGCGGGTCCTTGCGGCCATGCGCGCGTCATGAACGGGAACTGCACGAGGCCGAGCGGCCATCCGTGCGTCATGAGAAACTGCACGGGGCCGAGCGGCCATGCGCGCGTCATGAACGGGGACTGCACGAGGCCGAGCGGCCGTGCGCGCGTCATGAAAAGAGACTGCGAAACCGTGCTGCGATACGAGAGGGTTGAGGCGAGTAGATCGTGATCCAGCGTGAGCTCGACCTGTCTACATCGGCCGGCGAGTGCGTCTGAGAGTGGATTCCTGAAGGGAAAGCGAAAGGAGAACGATGAAGGTCTTGGTGGTGACGAGCAGCCCGAACGCAGAGGGTTTGACGGCCGCTTGTGGAGAGTCGGCACGGCAAGGGGTTGTTGACGGTAATAGTCCCGCGCGCGTGGTCAATCTGAACGACTACAAGATTGAGCGGTGCGCGGTCTGCGAGAATGGCTGGGGGCCATGCAAGAGAGAGCATCGGTGTCGACTGGAAGACGATTTCGCGGGACTGAAGAAGATGTTCGAAGAAGCGGAGGGGCACGTCTGGGTCACGCCTGTCTACTTCGGCGAGCCGAGCGAGTCGTTTCGAGCCTTCTTCGATCGGTTGCGCCGTTGTGAAGCGACAAAATCTGGATCCCAGCAGAGCGCTCTGGCGGCGAAGCCCGTGGTGTGTGTCGCGGCGGCAGGCGGGTCCGGACACGGTGCCGTGCAGTGTCTGTCTCAGATGGAGCGGCTCGTGAAACGGCTGGCCGCCACTCCGTTCGATTTCATCCCGATCACGCAGAAGACACGCGAGTACCAGCTTGAGACGATCCATGACGCGCTCGTCGGGATGTGCACGCAGCCGCCTCCGGGAAGAGACGACTTGCCGCTCTCCGCGAGGCGCAGGCGGAGGCCTCCGCGCCGTCGAGGAAGCCGACCTCCGCGAGGGAAGCCGAGCGCCAACTAGACGAAGGCGAGAGGACACGGCCCGTTCGGCGATTTACGCCGGGCGGGCTCGCGCTGTCTCAGAGTTGGTAGACGTCTGAGTATTTCGCCTTGACGTAGCCGACGAAGTGCGACGAGTCAAGCGATTCCCCCGTGATCCTCTCGATCAGCTCCTTCGGCTCATAGATCGCGCCGAGCCGATGTACCTTGTCCCGAAGCCAGGAGAGGAGAGGGCCGAACTCGCCCACTCGGATCTGATCGTCCAGGTCCGGCACGTCGTCTCTGAGTGTGGCGAGCATCTGGGCGGCGTAGAGATTCCCGAGCATGTACGACGGGAAGTAGCCGAATGCGCCCATCGACCAATGCACGTCCTGAAGCACGCCGAGTGCGTCGTTCGGCGGGACGACGCCAAGGTAACGCTCCATCGCCTCATTCCACAGCTGGGGTAGATCAGAGACATCGATCGAGCCATCGATCAGTCCCGCTTCGATCTCGAAGCGGAGCATGATGTGGAAGTTGTAGGTCACTTCGTCGGCCTCGACTCGAATCAAGGAAGGCGAGACGACGTTCGCTGCACCGTAGAGCAGCTCCGGGGCGACACTTCCGAAGTGGGGGAAGTACTCGGCGAGAATCGGCTGGAAGAAGACCCAGAACGGGCGGCTTCGGCCGACCTGATTCTCGATCATCCGGGATTGTGACTCATGGATCCCGTTGGAGGAACCACTGGCGAGCTGGAGAGGGAGCAGATTCTCAGCCATGCCTTGGCCATAGAGCGCGTGTCCCCCCTCGTGCAGGGCGGCGAACAGGCCTGGGCCCAAGTGCTCCTCAGCGTATCGGTTCGTCACTCGAACGTCGCCGGGGCCGATCCTCGTTGAGAACGGATGGGCGACATCATCGAGCGCTCCAGCGCCGAAATCGTAGCCGACGGCTTCGAGGGCCCTGCGTGCCAGGCTTCGCTGTGTCGGGAGGTCGAACGTTCCCTCGAGGACCGATGCATCCGGAGACGTTCCATCCTCCATCAATCGACCGAGGAACGGGACGAGTTCTTGGCGAAGCGGATCGATGATCCCGCGAAGTTCGGCGCACGTCATCCCCGGCTCGAATCCCTCGAGGAGCGCATCATAGGGATGGTCCTCGTAGCCGTAGTACTCGGCGAACCTGCGCGCGTAGCCGACCATCTTCTCCAGATGAGGCTTGAAGTCAGCGAAGCTCGAGGCCTCTCTTGCCTTGGCCCATGCGGCCTGCGCCTGCGACCGAGCGACTGTAACTTCCTCGACGAAGTTGGGAGGAACTGCCTGCTGGCGACGGTAGTTCTTTCCGACGCGTCGTACGCTCCCGGCTTCTTCTGTGGAAAGGCCGTCGCGCTTCTCCAGTTCGGTGATGTAGGTGCCCAGTTCGTCGCTGACAGAGAGCTCAAAGGCCATCTTGGAGAGCTTCCCCATGACCTGCGAGCGGAACGCGACCCCCTTGCTGGGCATGTGCGTGTGTTGATCCCAGCCAAGAACAGACAAGGCCGAGCTAAGCTTCGCAATCTCTTCGTTGTGTGCCTTGTACGCGGTGAGCGTGTCCAAACTGATTCCCCCTTCGACTCGCGGGCTGACGCTCCGGTGCCGCGGCCCGTGATCTGCGAGCGAGTATACTGCGTGCAGAAGAGGGCTACGAGGCTATTCGACGATCGACGCGATGTACCCGGACGAGAGCCGACTCGGATGACCGCTGAACCGGACGATCCCGCCTCGATCGATCAGAAACGTGTGTGGGATGCCGCGGACGAAATAGAGGCGGGCCACGGCCGCGGATGCTTCACTTGACTCCCACAGAGCAATCATGTCCGTGAAACCTGTCTCGGCAAGATACGCCTCCGCGTTCGCGGCCGCCCGATCGAGGCTGACGCCGATCAAGATGACGCCCCGGTCGGCAAACGTCCGCCACAACGAGTGAAGGGCCGGGAACGTCACCCTGCAGGGACCGCACCAACTCGCCCAAAAGTCGAGGATAACGACTTGGTCGCGATACTCGGAGAGCGCAACCGTGTCGCCCGCCAGGGACCGAAGCGCGAAATCGGGTGCCCTTTGCCCGACCCGCGGGCCGATCGCGACGACCGGATCCTCAAGAAGCGGCTCGTCCAGAGGTTCGGGCTTTCTCGTAAGCAGGAGAACCATCACGGCCACCGAGGCGACGGCGAGTACTGCGATCGCGCAGAGCCACTTCCGGTTGCGCTTGCTGGCGTCTTGGCGCTTCGTCGGATCCCCTGGATCTGTTGTCCCCATGGTGTGGCCGCACGGTACGAGAGGCGCGAGTGCCTGTCAAGGACATCGCTCTGGTCGATTGAGTCACGGGAGAAGATCGTGGGTTTCGCGAATCAGCCGGGTTCGCGTACTCTGGTATCGCTTGAAAAGGAGCACGCGATGAAGAAGAGAGGGCGCTGGATCCTTGGCGTTGTGGGTGTTGTTGTCGTTGCGGTTGTCGTGATCGTCTTGTGGCCGGCGTCCGACCCACTCGCCGGTGTGGAGACGGTTGCAGTCCGCGTGGGCGAGAGTCCGTCGAGCGCGGGCGCCGTCAACTTCGAAGGAGAGCTGCAGGTGGTCCTCGGCGAGCGGGACATTCGGATCGTCACGGATGAGGCGAGCGCTGACGCTGTGTTGGAGCTGACCGACTTCACGATCAACCTCGGCGACGTCGAGATCTCCTTGACAGAGGGCGGCCTTCGAGGACGCGCGAACGCGATCTGCACGCTCCGAGACGTTCGAAACGGGAAGACCCACGTGATGGACTTCTACGTTCGCTTTGACCGAGATGGCGTGCGCGCGGACCTCGTTCCGCGGAAGTTCTGGCAGATCTGGAAACGGAGTCCGAGCGAGTAGGCTGGCGGGCAGTTGGCTGTCACGCTGCACTCGGTCGGCGCAAACAACGACCTGGGGACGGAGAGCCTCGGCCGACGCGGATTGCCTCAATCGATCTGGTCCGCCGGAGGATTCGGAGTAGATTACGCGGGTAAGCGACATCAAGGAGGGTAGAGAGTGAACAGCATCATTCGCGAGCGGTTTCCCATCTTCGAGCTGTATCAGGCACTTCGGGTTCAGCTGATGGACATCCTGTCGGATGAGGATCTTCAGTTCTCTCCAGGCGGGGGGAATCCGACGTTCGGAGAACTCTGCCGAACGATCGGCGAGACCGAGCGGTCGTACGTCGACTCGTTCGGGACGTTCGAGCACGACTTCTCACACCGGAACGAGGAAGAGGGACTCGCGGGAAGTGTCGAGCGGCTCAGGGCGTGGTTCGAGTCTCTCGATCGAGAGCTGAAGGCGGCGGTCGGCGGTCTGACCGAGGAGGACCTGGAGACCAAGACGATCGACCGAGGTGGGGGGTTCGTGCTGCCGCCTGCGATTCAGCTCGAGGTCTACAAGGAGGCTCTTCTCATCTTCTACGGCAAGGCGAGCGTCTACTTGAAGGCTCTTGGAAGAACTGAGCCTGAGCAATGGAGACAGTGGATCGCTTAGCTGTCGGGGATCGAGGTCTCGTCTTCGCCTCGTAGCGGCTCGATCGACAGACTGCCGGCTCCCGGCCGGATGAGGATCGTCGCTCTCGTCGCTGCGTCACCGTAGTTCGGAGAGACGATGTCGCTATCGCTGTACACGTACTCCGACGGGACGTTGAGCGTCGTCGGCGTAGATGAACCTGATCGATCGACTCGGACGCCCACATCTTCCGCGGCGAGAAGCGTGATCGCGTCGCCGAGGACGTGATACGCAGCCGACGAAGCCGAGGAGAGAATGAGCGTTCCTCCTTCCGCGGTCACGCTGACGGCGGTGACGAGGAGATTCTGAAGATCGAGGTCGACCGCGTTGCCCGTGGAAACCAGGAGCTCGACGGGGATCGTGCGATTGACCCCGAGTTCCCACGTGGAGATCTCCCGTCGACGGCCGAATGGGAACCAGCCCCGCGGGCGACTCGCCAGCTCGTAGAACACAGTGTCGTCGGTTCGGCTCACGGACTGTGAAAGGCGAGCGTCTCGACGGAGGGCAAGTACGCCCGCAACCAGCGCGTCGGAATCGGCCGAGGCGCCGATTCGAATGGGGCAGTCGTCACAAGAGAGCGTGATGCGGGCTGCACCGGCGTCACCCAGCGGCACGGAGACGGTTTGGGATTCGGCAATCCACCGATCTGGCGCGAAGAGGCGGAACGCGGCGAATCCGACGCCGAGGAGGATGCAGACGACAAGAAGCGACGAGAGCGCTCGTGCGAGGGATGCTCGCCCGGCGATCACGTCGAGGCCAACAGCGATCAGGAGGAGCGGCCAGAGCCGGAGAATCGACTCCAGGGAAGCGAGCTCGATAACGCCGAAATTGGCGAGGAGAAGCACGACACCCCCCGCGACGATGACGAGTGGGAGGAGGAGGCCGCCGCGGCCGCCGCGTCTCGACATGTCAGCGAAGCCTCAGGTTCCTCGATAGGATGGCCAATCCGAATCCGATGACGAGGACCGGCCAGTAGCGACCGATCTCGCTCCAGCTTCTCCAGGGGAGGATCCCGAGAGTGTTGAGCAGCAAGACGGCGCCGACGCAAACGAGAATCAGCGGAATCAGAAGTCCGGCCATCGGTCGACGTGACATCATCTTCCACCCTTCAGCCAGCGCCACAAGATCGCAAGACCAATCAAGATTGGAAGCGCCGGCCACAGGAGCCCGACAAGGAGCCCGAGGGCGTTGAGGATCAGGAAGACGACACCGACGCAGATGAGAAGGACTGGAACCAGAACTCCGACAATCGCGAGACAGGCCACCATCATCTTCCTCCTTTCAGCCACCGCCACAGGAACGCAAGCCCGACCAGAATCGGGAGTACCGGCCACAGGAGGCCAAACGCGAACCAACGCATCCACACGATCCCCACGTTGCGGAGGAGAAACGCGATCCCGAGAACAATCAGCGCGAATCCGACGAAGAAGGCCGCACTGCGTGAGGATCGCTGGCCGACGCGACGGACGTCCTCGCCGATCGAGCGTGCCCGATCGGCGATCTCATCCGCAGTGTTCCGCACGCGGTCTGAGATCTTCCCGTCTCCGCTCTCCCGCTCAGGAACGATCAACCATAGAGCGAAGTAGACGAGGATCCCGAACCCGGTGAGGACCGAGAGAACGATGAAGATGAGGCGGACGAGATTGGAATCGACGTCGAAGTAGTCTCCGAGGCCCCCGCAGACCCCGCCGAGCATGGTATCGGTCGAACTCCGATAAAGACGCTTGGTCATGGTCCTCCTTGGTGCGAGGGGAGTGTAGCACAGGCGTCGTTTCGGGGCAACAGTGTTACGCGCGAGCCAGGGTCAAGATGCCGATCAGCGCGAGGATTGCGATGGGCGAGACAAGCGACAGAAGGCGGCCGACGAGAGGGCTCATCCGCACTCGCAAGAGGGCACGCAGGAACAGGCCGCCGACGGCGAGGCTCGTCGTGAGGGCCAGCCACTGCGTCGAGCGTTGCCACAGAAGGCCGCCTTCTCCATCCATCGAGAGAAGAACGAGCCAGACGGAGAGGCCGACTCCGATAAGCCACAGAGCGGCGAACCCGAGGAGTCGACGCCGTTCGTACACGGGGATCCGCCATGCGAGGATGGCAACCCACGAGAAAAGGAGCCCACCTCCGAGAAGCCAAAGGGCTGCTATCTGAAGCGCCCCGACTGGTTCGAAGACGTTCGCCGTCAGAAGCGCGAGCGCGAGGGAAGAAGCGGCAGCGGCGACGAACATCGCGCGCTGCGACGTAGATCGACGTCGCGATCTCACAGGTCCTGAAGCGGGCACACGGTCTCCTTTCCTTGTGCGAAGGTGAGTCTACCGCGCCTCAGGCAGGCGCAAGACGCTGGTTGTCCCGCGGTGATGGGACGAACGACACAGGAAGTGGGCGGAGAGACATGTCGGAGGTACGATGCCCCCATGAAGGATCGAACGGCATGCATCCTCGATGGCGGTCCGAGCGTCAAATCGGCGACGACGGGCGCGAGCGAGACGCTCGTCGAACTCCTCGGTGAGCGAGGATGGACGGCAACGATCTACACGCTTCGCGATCTCGCCATTGCCCCGTGCCTGGGGTGTTTCTCCTGTTGGGTGAAGACGCCGGGCGTGTGCATCATCGACGACGTTGCGCGGGAGATCGCGCGAACGGCCATAGGAAGTGAGCTTCTGGCCTTTGTGACGCCGATCACGTTCGGCGGATACTCATCCGAGTTGAAGAAAGGGATCGACCGAATGATCCCGCTGATTCTTCCGTACTTCACGTTCGTCGGATCCGAAGTTCACCACATCCGCCGTTATCCAAAGGCTCCCAACATCCTGGGCGTAGGAATTCTGCCACGCCCTGATGAGGAACAGGAGCGGATCTTCCGGACCCTGATACGCCGGAACTCGATTAACTACCACGCGCCAGATGCCGAGAGCTTCGTCGGCTATGAAGGCGACACGGGGATCCGAGCCGGGATCGGGGAGGCGCTGGATGAGGTGATCGAACGATGACGAAGCGTGCGCTCGTCCTGATCGGCAGTCCGCGCGGGCTCGAGAAGTCGAGCTCCGCGAGCCTATCCAGGAGCATCACGGAGCCGTTCGACGAGACGGAGTGGACGATCGATCGGATCCACCTTCATCAGGCCGTGCAATCCGAGGAAGCGACCGCCGACCTGAACGCACAAGTCGACGCGGCGGAACTGATCCTCTTCGCGGCACCGCTCTACGTCGACAGCCTGCCGGCGCCCGCGATTCGTGCGTTTGAGCAGATCGCTACGCATCGAACGGGAAGGACCGATGCGCAGAAGGTTCCGAGGTTCGCGGTTCTCGTGAATTGCGGATTCGTCGAGCCGCAACACAACAGAACGGCGGTCGGAATCTGCCGGAGGTTCTCGGAGGTCGCCGGATTCGAGTGGTCCGGGGATCTGATGCTTGGGGCCGCGGGGGCCAGGACCGGCCGCGTTCTTCGTGCACTTCGAGAAGCGGGACAAGCCTTGTCGAAGGGGTTTCCGATTCTGCCTGATGTGAGGAAGCGCGTCAGGCGTCCGGTGATCCCGAGGCTCGCCTACATCCTCGTGGGAAACCTTATGTGGCGCCGCATGGCGAAGAGATTGGGCGTAAGCAAGAGCGAGTTGCTCGCCCAGCCGTATCTGTGAGTCGCCGCGAACAGAGGCTCTACCTCTCGAACAGCGGATCCATCCCGACCACGCGGTCTCCGGAACGTCGAAACGCCTCCTGGAGAATGCGCCACGTCGTCAAGGTATCGTCGAGCGCGTCGTGTGCCGAGGCCTGCTCAACGCCGAAGTACTCTGCCGCCCTCGAAAGCGGCTGCCAGGTGTAGTCACCGCGTATGTCGCTCCATTCCCCAAAGACGACCGCGAACCACTTCATCACGCACCACGCCTCGATGGTCGGTTCCCGTAGCCCGTAGCGCGCATAGGTGTTCTGCAGCGCCTGCAGATCATAGGCCGCGTTGAAGATGGCAACACGTTGGCCGTCGAGGGCGAGCGTCAGCTTCGGCTCGACCTCCGGGAATTCCGGACAACCCGCGACGGTCGTCTCATCGATTCCAGTGATTCTGCTCGCCTGAGGCTCGATCGGTTTCGCCGGGCGCACGAGCTCGTTGATGACGGTCTCGCCCTGCGCGTCGACGACGGCTACCGAGACGATCTCGGGATCGAGAAGGCCGGTCGTCTCTGTATCGAGAACGACATACGGTTGGGAGAGGAGTGTCTGGATTTCGGCCCAGTGGGCTCTCTGGTTCACTCAGTCTCCTTCCTGGGGGATGCTTCCTCGGAGCCGCTCGGATGCCGTTCGATCTACGTGCACCGAGGCTCTCAGGACAGGGGCGTCAGACGAGCTTCCCGTCACGGGGTGGCGAAGACACTGCGTACCGTGGGCCTGGCTCGGAGGTTCGCAGAGCGCGAGATCGCGCAGGAGAGCACGGACGCCTGCCAGCACGCGCGGCATCGGATCAGTCGACCCATCCACGGACACAGCGGCGTATCTTGCGCTCGATCAACGTTCCGAGATCCTCCCAATCCGTCTCCTCATCCGTGCCGACCCAACGGGCGAAGCCTCGCTTGATCTTCCGCTCGACACGCGCGCCGACGTCTTCCCACTCACCATTTCTGCCTGAGCCGCAAGCCTGCGACTCGGCGTCTCGCTGCTCGAACCGGTCGTCGCGAGAACTCCGACCACTCCGCCGGCGGCGACTCATGAGAGAGCGAGATCCGACGCCGGCCCAGGCGAACGAGAGAATGACGAGGAACCAGAGCCCGGCCGTCTGCAGGTAGCTGAGCGGCGGTGCCCATCCGAAGTGATCGGCGATCAGTGAGTTCCAGAGGAGCATCAAGACATAACTGAAGAAGAACGCCGGAATGCCGCCCTTCGTGATCAGGCTGACAAGGAGGCGCATCTCAATCCTCGCCCCCGTGGCCGTCTGCGAGCAACGCCGCCGATCTCATCGGAACTTCTTCCACTTCCCGACGATGTTTGACGATACGCCGATCCCTGCCCAAGCGAACAGGATGATGCTCATGAACCAGAGCGCGGCCGCCTGCCAGTAGTTGACCTTTACGGCGACGAGGCCGAGTTGATCCACGAGAATGCTGTTCCAGAGAAGCTGGAGGATGAAGCTGAAGAAGAAGAACGCACCGACCCCTCCGCCCGTGATCAATCCCCGAAGTAGTCTCATCTCTGCACCCCTCTCGATGGTTGATTGTAGCACACGTCTGTCGTTCTAACGGTCCGCTCGGTTCAGCGCCTGGCGATTGGCCGGAGGCGGAAGAGTGCGTACGATCGGAGCGGAGGTGGGCCGTGAACGAATCGCTCGCAGTGGCGAAAGCCAGGCAGGCCTGTGAAATCCTGGACGAACTGGGCATCGACTGCTGGTTGATCTGGGTGCGTGAGACCGATCAGATCGTCGATCCTTCGCTTCAGTTCGTCTACGACGGGTCGTTCGTCTGGCAGACGGCGATCCTCTTCACCCGTGATGGGGAGCGGATCCTCATTGCGGGAACGCTCGACGTGCAAGGCGTGAAGGACGAGCTGTTCGACCGGATCGTGCCCTACGACGAGGCGATCAGCGAGCGACTGCGGGACGTCCTCGGTGCGCTCGATCCTGCGCAGATTGCGATCGACGTAAGCGAAAGCGACGTGGCGACCGACGGGATGACCGTCGGGATGCGTGGGCTCCTCGATCGGTACCTCGAAGGCACACCGTACGTCGACCGATTCGTCTCCGCAGAGAGGGTGGTCGCCCGTCTCCGAGGGCGGAAACTCCCAGGGGAGGTCGATCGAATCCGGTCGGCGATCGGCGTGACCGAGGAGATCCTCGACGAGATCTCAGGACGGCTTCGTGTGGGACAGACGGAGATCGAGATCCAGCGAGCCATTCACGAGGCGATGGCCGAGCGCGGCGTCGGGCATGCGTGGGCATCGGACCACAATCCGGCCGTCGACGCCGGGCCGGAGAAGGAACTCGGCCACGGGTGTCCCTCAGCGCTAGCCACGAGCAAGGGCAACCTTCTGCACTTCGATTTCGGTGTGAAGGTCGACGGGTACTGCTCCGACCTGCAGCGGATGTTCTTCTTCGGGCGGCCCGACGAGATCCCTGAATCGGTTCAGCACGCGTTCGACACGGTCCTCGGCGCGATCGACGCCGCGACGGGCGACCTGAGAGCTGGCGCGAAGGGACATGAGATCGACGGCATCGCCAGGCGACACGTGATCGAACGAGGGTATCCGGAGTACATGCACGCTCTCGGCCATCAAGTCGGACGGAACGCGCACGACGGCGGTCTGATCCTGGGTCCCAGGTGGGAGAAGTACGGCGCGTCGGTCGATGGAGCGGTCGAAGTCGGGAACGTCTTCACGCTCGAGCTCGACGTACCGGTCGACGGATACGGTCAAGTCAGTCTGGAGGAGGACGTCCTCATCACGGACTCCGGATGCGAATTTCTGTCGAGCCCGCAGCGCGCGCTGATCTGCCTCGAGTAGCCGTGGAAGCGGGCACTAGAAGTCCCAGTCTGACGTTGGTGCCGGTAGCCGGAGCGCCCCATCGAACTCAGCGAGGAGGGCGGGACGCCCATCAAGCTGGTCGGTCCAGGAGAGCGCAGTGGCGCTTCGGACCCCGAGCCACATCCGTGTGAACGCGCCCACCGACGCTCGTAGGGTTGGCAAGCCGGCGTCGCGCCCGGCAGCGGCTGACGAGGTGGGTCCCAGAGTCACGATGTAGTCGCCGCTGATGCCGCTCCATTCCGTTTCCTCGAAGGAAAGGCTCTCGATCGGGTCCGTGAGCGCCAGATTGAATGAGATGGGACCCGTGCCGAGGCGTGTGTGTGCGACGCACGCGGGCAGATCGAGCATCCGAATCTGCCAGTAGACCCCGGCGGTCATCTTGTGTTCGTGCGGCGACTTCCGTGTGATCCGACGCATCTTGAAGGGCAGGTGGAGAAGATCCTGGAATTGGATACCCCCGAGCTCGTGCATCCAGATGGAGTTGATCTGATCGCCCAGGCTTTTGATCAACGCCAGCAGTTCGAGGAACTCGTCGCGCGATCGATAGGCCATCCAGTCGACGCGATGCGGGCCGTCCTCGGTCTCCTTGGTGGAGAGCCAGACGTGGTGCGTCAAGTTGTCGGATTCATCGAAGTAGCCGAGGGGCCGAACCCGTTATCGGACCACATCATTTCTGCACGTGTAAGTTCGGCCGAGAAGATCCTGATCGATCCGTGCGTGTGTAGGCGGGCGAGGCGGCTTCGGTGAACGGCCTCGCAGGTATCCATCGTCAGACGTCGCGGAGTTCGCGGCTCGACGTCGATCGCGAGTTGGGCCGGATCGAACGTGCACCAGCACTCGTATCCCGCGCTGCCGAATCCGAGCCGATCGTAGAAGCCCTGGTCGAAGACGCCGAGCGCGGCCAGATGTGCTCCATCCTGTACGGCGAGTTCGAGGGAATAGGCGAGGAGATTCGACGCAAGGCCTCGTTTCCTCGCAACGCGGCTCGTCGTCACCCCCGTGACACAGCATGCGGGGATCTCCCTCTCGAGATACTTGAGCGTACCGGGGTCCGTGTTGACCATGCATTCCGGTCGGCCGTCGAGGTCGGCGACCACGGTCCGTCCGCTCTCGAGAAAGACATCGAGGGCCTTCTCGTGGTCGTCACTGTCGATCCAGCCGACCTCTCTCCAAATCCTGCGGACGGCGTCCAGGTCCTGATCGGGGTCGTACGGGCGAACGGACATCTCGGCCTCGCTTCTCATGAGAAGGTGCAACTACATGTAGATCCCACCGTTGGCGTTGATCGTCTGGCCGGTGATGTAGCCGGCCTCATCCGATGCAAGGAAGGCGACGAGCGCGGCCATCTCGTCCGGATCGGCGGCTCTGCCCGCCGGGATCTTGGCGAAGATCTTCTCACCGTGCTTTTCGAGCGACGCCTTCGTCATGTCGGTCCTCGTGTATCCGGGGGAGATGGCGTTCACCGTGATGCCGGGTGCGAGTTCGAGAGCCAAGGATTTCGTCAGGCCGATCAGCCCGGCCTTGGACGAAGCGTAGTGAGATCCGTGACTCGAACCGGTCATCGCGCGAAGCGAGCAGATGTTAACGACGCGGCCCCACGGCTCGCGCTTCAGGTGCTCGAGGGCCGCCTTGACCGTGTACATCGCCGCCGAGAGATTGACCGCGAGCGAGCGGTCCCAATTCTCGATCGACATCTCGTCGAGGGTGCGGTGCTGCGAAGTTCCGGCGTTGTTGACGACGATCCGAATGCCGTCGAACGCCATCGCTGTCTCTTCGACAAGCCTCTCCACGTCTTCGAAGATCCCGACGTCTCCGCGCACGGCCTTCGCCCTTCCGCCTGCCGCCTCGATCCGGTCGACGACGGCACGGGCGCGATCCTCGCTATTCAAGTAGTTGACGCAGACGCCGTAGCCCGCACGGGCTAGACGCACGGCAACAGCGGCTCCGATTCCTCGGGAGCTCCCCGTCACGATGGCTCCCGAGAGTCGGGTCTCGATACCGTCTCTCATGGTCGCGCGATGATAGAGGGAGGCAGAGGGGGTCGCACTCGCCTAGAGGTGCTTGAGCGCCTCCCGAGCGACCTCGGTGCGTCGCTCGTCTGCGAGCCAACGGGTGAGCTCCGGGCGCACGATCTCCGGGCACTTGCGTCCGAGCTTCCAGATGGCGGAGGCGACCGCTCGCCAGACGAACCTTCGCTCATCGAGCGAGAGCTTCCGAAGGATGATGAGGGCCTTCTTCGCCATCGTCGCGGCGGGAGGGGCCGAAAACGCCATCGCCACGTTCCAGAGAACCTGTTCGTCGTTCGACGTCGACCACTGCGTGAGGTACTCGAAGCAAGCTCTCGGGTAGTGCCTCAAGAGCGAGGCGCCGAGAGCCGAAGGACCGAGTGCGCGACGAAGCAGGGGCTCGCGATCGCTCAAAAGAGGTTCGAGGAACTTGAGGAGTGGCTCGGCCCGCTCCAGATGCATCGGATGGGCGGCGCGGGCAGCCGCGATCACGGCGGCGCGCCGGAGGCTCGGCGATTCTGAATCCCTCCACCGACGGGCGTGCTCGATCATCGAACGGAAGTCGCGCCGCAGAAGCTGCCCGCCGATCGTCGCTGCCGTGTCTCTCACGGTCCAATCGTCGTCGTCGAGCAGGCGCTCGAGGAGCCGAATGGAGCCGTCTTCGTCGTCCGCGTGAATCCGGGAAATCAGGTGGCAGGCGACCTGACGGGCCGAAGGCTCGAGATGAGCGGCGAAGCCCTTCGCCTGCTTGACGGAAACGGCTGCCCCTCCCTCCTTGCGGGAGAGGCGCCGAGCCGCGTATCGGATCTCGGACGCGCTCGCTCCGTCGAGGACAGATGCGAGGTCGTCCGGTCCTCCGCTGGCGATTGCTCGATCGATGTCGTTCCGCATCGTGGCCCGTCCCTTCGTTCTCCACTGTACGTGGAAGCTCCTCGGCGGGTCAACCCTGCGCTCGACGGTCGTCGGTCGATCCTCTACCATCTGCGGCGACGCTGCGTGAGGCATGGGGCTTCACGTCCGGACTCGGCGAGCGCGGGCCCGAGTCGGGGAAAGGAGCACGAGAGGATGCGGCGAGAGGCGACCCACAAGCCTTACCGAATCAAGATGACGGAGCCGATCTCGATCCTGTCGAAGCCGGAACGGGAAGAGCGGATGCGGGAAGCCGGCTTCAACGTCTTCAATCTTCGTGCCGCAGACATCTACGTCGACCTTCTCACGGACTCCGGAACTGGAGCGATGAGCCAAGAGCAGTGGTCGGCGATGATGCGAGGCGACGAATCCTACGCCGGAAGCCGAAGCTACGAGCGATTCCGCGCCACCGTTGACGACATCTTCGGGTTCCGCTTCGTCCTGCCGACCCACCAGGGCCGCGCGGCGGAGAACGTCCTCTTCTCGGCGGTTGTGCGCCCGGAGCAGATCGTTCCGAACAACATGCACTTTGACACGACGCGGGCCAACGTTCTCGCCAACGGGGGCAACCCGGTGAACCTGGTCTGCGATGTCGCCTTCGATCCGACTTCCGGAGATCCGTTCAAAGGGGACATGGACACAGGGAAGCTCGAGCGGCTGATCTCCGAGGTCGGAGTCGAGCAGATTCCGTTCGTGATGATGACGATCACCAACAACAGCGGCGGCGGGCAACCGGTCTCGTTGGGAAACCTAAAGGCCGTCAGCCGGATCGCGCACCAACACGAGCTTCCGTTCATCCTCGATGCGGCGCGTTTTGCGGAGAACGCGTTCTTCATCCGGGAACGAGAGTCGGGCTACGAGAACAAGACGCCTCTCGAGATCGCTCGAGAGATGTTCGCCCTCGCTGACGGGATGACGTTGAGCGCAAAGAAGGACGGGCTGGCGAACATCGGCGGGATCCTGGCAATGAACGATCCAGAGCTGTACGCGGCGACACGAGAGCGGCTCATCCTCATGGAGGGCTTCCCGACGTACGGAGGCCTCGCCGGCCGCGATCTCGAGGCGATCGCCGTCGGCCTGTACGAGGCGCTCGACCCGGAGTATCTGGCCGATCGAATCGGCCAGACGCGCTACCTTGGAGATGGTTTGAAGAGCGAGGGGATCCCGATTGTGGAGCCGATCGGGGGGCACGCGGTCTTCATCGATGCACGAGGTTTCGTGCCGGACTTCCCGCAGGCCGCGTTTCCGGCCCTCTCGGTGACCAACGCGTTGTACATCGAGGCCGGAGTGCGCGGCGTGGAGATTGGGAGTGTCATGTTTGCGTACGAGGACGCTGACGGAGGGGCCGTCTATCCACAGCTCGAACTGGTCCGTCTGGCGATCCCGAGGCGGATGTACACGCGCGAGCACTTCGACCATGTCATCGTCGGGGCGGCGGCCGTCGCAGAAACGAAAGCGAATCTTCCCGGGTATCGGATCGTCGAAGGGGAAGGGCCGCTTCGACACTTCGTCGCACGATTCGAGCCGTTCGATCAAGCGTAGGGATCCCGGGTCGAAATGCCTGTGGAGAAGCTCGGCGAGATCGCGGCGATCGGAACCGCCCTCCTCTGGTCCCTCACTTACGTCCAGTTCACGATCGCGGCACGTCGGATCGGCCCATCGGTTCTCAACCGTCTTCGGCTTCTGTTTGCGCTCGCCTTCCTCCTCTGTACTCATGCCGCCGTCTACGGGTCTCCTCTGCCGCTTGACGTCAGCCTGGCACGATGGGGATGGCTGATTCTCTCAGGCGTGATCGGCTTCGCGATCTCCGACGCGCTGCTCTTCCGCGCGCTCTATCACCTTGGAGCACATCGCACATCGCTTCTGATGTCGCTGATTCCGCTCACGAGCGCGCTGATGGCGTGGGCCGTCTTCGGGGAGCGGCTGACGGCGATTCAGATGATCGCCGGACTCTTGACCATCTGCGGGATCACACTCGTCGTCTCAGGTCGCACGAAGGAGAGGGCTGCCGGCGTTCACGGAGCGGGCCGCGCAGGCGTCCTGTTCGCGCTCGGGGCCGTCATTGCGCAGTCGTCGCGCTACATGCTCTCTGTGAAGGGGATGAGCGGAGGGTTTCCCCCGCTGTCTGCGAATGTGCTGCAGATCTTGGCTGCCGCCACGGCGGTCTGGGCCGTCGCCGCGGTTCGACGAACCGCCCCATCGAGCTTCGTATGTCTCCGAGACCGAGTCTCGATGGCGACGACGATCGGCGGCGCGCTCACAGGACCGTTTCTCGGCGTGACGTTTTCTCTCATCGCGCTCTCTCGAGCGCCGGTCGGTGTTGCGTCGACGTTGATGGCACTCTCTCCGGTCTTCCTCCTGCCGATCTCGCACTTCGTCTTCAAGGAGCCGGTCACGATCCGCGCGACGCTCGGAACGGGACTAGCGGTTGCCGGCGTCGCCCTCCTCTTTCTCGCCTGAGAAGAGATCCAGGCGCTCGTGAGGAAGGCTCCCGCGCACGAGCCGCGGCGGCTCGACCGTCAAATCGAGAATCGCCGACTCGCCGGTTCCGACACGTCCGAGGATGATCAGGTCGACGCTGTTGAACCGCTCGATGATCTCGTCGATTTCCGTGATCGCCGGTTCTCCGCTCCGGTTCGCGCTCGTTCCGAAGAGCGGCCTATCAAGATCGGCCAAGGTCCCGCGGAAGAGCGGGTGGTCAGGGACCCGGATTCCGATGACGCCATCTTGCACAGCGGAGGGCGGTGCGGCGGACGATGCGTGGAGAAGGAGAGTGTAGGGCCCAGGAAGCAGCCGAGCGATCGCGGAACGAGCGGCCTCATCGAGACGGGCGAAGCGTTCGATGCCGGCGGCGGTCGGAAGATGGAGCGTGAACGGACGACCCTGGGGGCGGTTCTTTAGCCGGCAAACCCGATCAAGAACCCCCTCGTCCCACGGATTCCCGCCGATCCCGTAGACCGTGTCGGTCGGGAAGACGATCGTCTGTCCCGTTTCAAGCGCCGCCTCGATCGAGCGGGACAGGGAAGGGTCATCGAGCGGAACGATGCGAGGACTCATGAGGAGACGAAGCGGATGACGTCGCTGTCTACGACCTCGTAATCGTGGCCGGCACGACGAATCTTCCCGGCCTCTCGAAGAGCCTTCTCCGACCCGGCTTCGATCAGGTCGTCGAGTTCCATCACCTCGGCGAGAATGAACCGCTCTGCGAAATCTGAGTGGATCTTTCCTCCGGCGTGCGGTGCCTTTGTCCCCGCGGGAACCGTCCACGCGCGAACCTCGGGTCCTTCGATCGTGAAGAACGTGATCAGCCCGAGGAGGCGGTAGCCGGCCTGAACGAGTGCGGCGAGACCGGTCTGGGAGAGACCGTACTCGCCGAGATAGGTCTCTCGTTCCTGCGGAGAGGAAGCGACATCGGCGATCTCGGCCTCGAGGCGCCCTCGGATGACGACCGCTTCGGCGCCATGCTCGCGCGCGGTCTCGACGACGACGTTGGAGTGCTCGCTCTCTCCCTCGTCGCCGACGTTTGCGGCGTACAAGCAGGGCTTGGCGGTCAGTGGAGACGCTTCGCGAATCAGCTCGTCGAGCATCGGATCGATCGAGACGGCTCGGATCGGAACGCCGCCTGCGACCTGCTCAAGAAGCAGGTCCCAGGCCGCCGCCCGCTCGGGCGCGTGCCGATCGGTCCCCTTCGCCTCTTGATGGAGGCGAACGGAGATACGGCTCAAGGTTTCGTAATCCTTTAGCAGGAGCTCGGTTTCGACGATCCCGATGTCTCGTCGGGGATCAAGCGAGCCGGTCACGTGGGCAACGTTGGGATCGTCGAAGCAGCGGACGACGTGACAGAGAGCGTCAACGGCACGAATCTCGGCGAGGAACTGATTCCCCATCCCTTCCCCGTCGCTTGCGTGTTCGACGAGACCGGCGATGTCGACGAACTCCAGATGTGTTGGGATCCGTTCCTTTTCCGGGAACAGCTCGGCGAGGCGATCGAGGCGCGCGTCGGGGACGGACACGGCACCGACGTTCGCCTCGATCGTGCAAAACGGATAGCTCTCGACCCGGGCACCGGCGCTCGCCAGCGCGTTGAAGATCGTCGACTTCCCCGCGTTGGGAAGGCCGACCAACCCGCATGAAAACCCCATCGGTCGCTCCTCTCCTTTGCGGGTCAACTATAGGCTTGCGACGGTGACCCTGGCAAGGTGACGCGTGTTGGGGATTCGGCTAGACTCCGCGCGAGGAGAGACGATGGGAGCGACCAGCATACAGGTTCGAGTGCCCGATCTTGGAGACGTCGGCGACGTGGTGGTCGTCGAGTGGTTGAAGAGCGCTGGCGATGTCGTCGCCGACGGTGACGATCTGGTCGAAGTGGAGACAGAGAAGACGGCGTTCGTCATTCCCGCGCCGGTCAGCGGGCGGGTCGGGACGATCACGGCGGAAGCCGGCGACCGGCTACGGGTCGGTGAGCTTCTTGGGAACATCGAGACCGAGTAGTCGGGTCGTCGAGCATCTTCCGCTCGGACGGTCCGACTACGGTGAGGTCTTGAACACGCAACGAGAGCTCCAAGTCCGCCGATCGAGCGGGACAATCTGCGACACGGTTCTCACCGTGGAGCACGATCCGGTCTTCACCATCGGTCGGCGCGGATCGCGCGCGAACCTCCTCGTCTCCCAGGAGCTTCTCGATGAAGAGGGAATCGGGATTTTCGATGTGGAACGCGGCGGGGACATCACGTACCACGGCCCGGGTCAATTCGTCGTCTATCCGATCATCGATCTTCGCGACTACGGCCGGGACGTGCGGGCGTACGTCGATCGACTGGAAGAGACGGCGATTCGGACGCTCGCGGCCTTCGGCGTCGTGAGCGAACGTGAGCAGGGGAGGCCGGGCGTCTGGGTCGACGGTCGGAAGATCGCGTCCGTCGGGGTGAGCGTACGCCGCTGGATTACGTGCCACGGTCTGGCGCTCAACGTCGACGCCGATCGGAGGCACTTCGCGATGATCAGGCCGTGCGGTCTTCCGGTACAGGCGGTCTCGATGACCGAGCTCGTGACGGGGGCGGTCTGCGTCGAGGACGTAGCCGGGGTGTTCCTCGATCAGGCAGCGAAGCTCTTCGGCTGGACGCTGAGATGCGCGGGCCGAGAGAAGATTGAGAGGAATGGCGATGCGACCGAACTGGATTAGGGTGCGGGCACCGTCGGCCGTGCAGACCTCCCGAATGCAAGAGGTACGCGACGTCCTCGATCGGCACGCCGTGTGGACGGTCTGCCAGGGGGCGATCTGCCCGAACGCGGCCGAGTGCTGGGGGGCGCGAACGGCGACGTTCATGATCCTTGGGAAGACCTGCACGCGGACCTGCCGGTTCTGCGGCGTTCCGAGCGGGAACCCTGGGGGGCGCGTCGACGAAGGTGAACCGGCTCGGCTTGCCGCCGCCGTCGCCGAACTCGGTCTGAAGTACGTCGTGGTGACGTCGGTCGATCGAGATGATCTGCAGGATGCGGGGGCTGGATTGTTCGCGGAATCGGTCGAACGAATCAAGCGCGCGTCGCCGGGGATTCTGGTTGAGGTCCTCATCCCGGATTTCTCAGGAGACCCTCGAGCGCTGAATCGGATCCTCGCGAGCGGCGCCGACGTCCGTGGTCACAACGTGGAGACGGTCGAGTCACTCACGCCCGGCCTCCGTGATCGACGGGCGAGCTATCGGCAGTCGCTTGCCGTACTGGCGTATCTGCGAGCCGGCGCGAACGGTCGGAAGCGGAAGGTGAAGAGCGGCCTGATGCTCGGATTGGGTGAAACGAGACGCGAGATCGCTCAGACGTTCGCGGATCTGCGGGAGGCGGGCGTCGACATTCTGACATTGGGACAGTACTTGCAGCCGACCTCGGCGGCGATTCCGGTGACGCGGTTCGTCCCGCCGGGTGAGTTCGACGAACTCGCCGCGGAGGCGCGAGGGTACGGCTTCCGATCCGTCGTCGCCGGGCCGCTCGTGCGGAGTTCATACAAGGCCGCAGAGGCCTACGAGGAAGGATGCGACTGATCGTCAACCTCTCGCCGTCGGAACCGGCGGCCGGTCTGGCTCTCGATGAGGCGTTGTTCGAGTCTGTTCAGCGGGACGGCGAAGAGGTTTTGCGGTTGTGGATCAACGATCGATCGGTGATCGTCGGTCGGTCGCAGAAGCTCGCTACGGAAGTCGATCTCCCGCAAGCACGAAGCAAGAGGATCCCGGTCCTGCGGCGCATCTCCGGCGGGGGAGCCGTGTACCACTACCGCGGGAACCTGAACGTGTCGGTGATGGTGAGGGCGGAGGAAGCGGGGTCGGTGGCGAACGCGTTCGCTCGGTTCGGGGGGTCGCTTCGCGACGGACTGGCGGCGTTCTCACAGCGGATTGACCTGTGTGGCAACAGCCTCATGCTTCGGGGAGAGAAGATCGCCGGCGCAGCGCAGGCGAGGCGTGGACGGTCCGTCCTGTACCACAGCACGATCCTTGTTTGCCCAGCGGATCTGCCCTTTGAGTGTCTTCTTCTTGCACACCGTCCCGACTACGCTTCCGACGGTGTGCCGTCCCGTCCCGAGGCGATGACGACCCTATCGGAGGCCGTCGGCAGGCCGGTCTCCGGCTACGATGCCGCGGACGCCGTCGTCGCCGGCTTCGCGTCTCTTTTCGAAGTCACTTCTGGAGCCGTGTCGGACGAAGAGGCCGCGCGCTCCGTGAGTCTCGCGGAGTCGAAGTACAGGAGCGATGCATGGAACGCGTCTCGGTGAGCGACGCGGGGACGATCGCGCGGCAGATCGGGCGACAGCCTCGGGGTCTCTCCGGCGTCGCTGCGCGGTGCAGTCACGGCCATCCACAGGTCATTCGGGTCCATCCGATCGTCGACGGTGAGCCGTTTCCGACCCTGTATTGGTTGACGTGCCCGTACCTCGGGCGGGGCATCGATCGTCTCGAAGCGGACGGGTTGATCGGCCGCATGGAAGACCGTCTCGCTGCAGACGGCGGCCTATCTGCTCGCTTCGCGAAGGCCTCGGAAGACTACGTTCGTGAGAGACTTGCCTTGCTGACTGACGAGGAGCGGATGTACTTGGAGAGGCGCGGGATGCTCGCGACGCTCTCGGAGAGGGGAATCGGTGGGATCGCCGAGCGGCGTCGGATCAAGTGTCTGCATCTTCACGTCGCGCACGCGATGGCGAGGGAGAATCCTGTCGGATCCGACATTCTTGACAGGATCGGCCGATCCGAATGCCTGCCGCAAGAAGTGATCTGCTCCACCCTAAAGCGGGTGGAGCAGATCGAGCGGATCAATCGATAAGCAGCCTCTTCTGGTTGTCGGTTGTCCCTTCCTTCCCTCCTACGGATCCGCGTAGACCAGCGGAGGCTTGTTCACGTTCGCCACGTGGACGTTGAGCGTGTCTGTCACCGTCAGACCGCACGGATCGACCGCCGTCAGCGTGAGTACGAGGTCCACGCCTTCGCAGTTATCGACGATCGGGGCCGTGAACACCGGCGCGCAGTCATGAGACTCGGTGAGAATCCCGCCGGACGTGGTCCATGAGTAGGCGAGCAGGTCGCCGTCGGGATCGATGATCTCGGGCGTCAGACGGATGCTCTCGCCTTCGTTGATCGTGAGGGCCGGTCCGAGTTCAACGATCGGCGGTGCGTTCACGTTGTTGACGTAGATCGTCACCGAGTCCGTTGCCGAGAGCCCGCACGGATCGATGACCGTCAGCTGAACCGTCACCGCCTCTCCGGCGCAGCATTCGGTCATGGGGGCGACGAACGTCGGACCCTGGGCATCGGATCGATCGAGGCGCCCGCCGGTGACCGACCAGCGGTATTCGAGGTGTTCGCACTCAGGATCGGCGACGACGGGAGTCAACCTGACGGCGGAGCCCTCCGCGAGGGAGAAGTCCGGGCCGAGGTCGACGGTCGGCGTGCGATTGACGTTGCGTACGCGGATGACGAGCGAGTCACAGACCGCGGCGCCGCACGGGTCGATCGCGCTGAGTGTCAGCGTAACCGTGGTTCCTTCGCAGTCGTCGATGAGCGCCGCGTGAAAGATGGCTCGCAGCGCCGTCGGATCCTCGAAGGTTCCGGAGCCTGTCGCCACCGTCCAGCGGTAAGCGAGAGGGTCTCCGTCAGGGTCGCCGGCCACGGGTTGTAGGACGATCGAGGCTCCCTCGTCGACGCATAGATCGTTCCCGGCGTCGACGGCCGGCGCGTGATTGACGTTGTTCACTCTCAAGGTGAACGAGTCGCTTGCCGATGCGCCACAGGTATCGATGGCGGTCAGCGTCACGAAGACATCGATTCCTTCGCA
>JBARQW010000206.1:0-1975 GCA_049643905.1 Bipolaricaulia bacterium | reverse complement strand
CAGCAGTAGCTCGCGCCCTCGCCTCGGATGGCGGCCGATCCCTTGATCGTCAGTGGGCCTGGATCGACCGTGCGGATTACGAGCTTCCCGCCGTCGGGGACGTCTGTCGCGTTCTTGACTTGCGCCTCAGTCAATGCCCCTGCCGACTTGAATGCCGCCTTCTCATGGCTTCCGTCGCAGAGTGGCTTGTTCCTCGAAAGGCCGCAGCGACAGAGGGCGACGCGTGTGTCCTTGAGAATCGTCTCGCCGTCTGCGTCGGTGACGCGGACGTCGCCTTTCACGTAGAGGGGGCCGTCTGACGAGACTGTGATCTCGTTCATCTTTGGAGTCGCTTCCGGCGAACCGGTGTCCCTTCGTTCGTAGTGCAGGGCCCCGGTCGGACAGGCCTCGCAGGCTGCTGCGACATCATTGACGGATCCACAGGCCGGGGTAATCCAGGGACGCTTGTGCCGGTCGAAGACGTCCGGCAGGGCGCGGACGCAGGCCTCGACATGGATGCAGCGATGGTAGTCCCAATGAACGACGATACCGTCTGCTTCGAAGCTGTAGATGCGGCTCCTCATCGTGCTCCTCGGTGCGCTGGGCAAGTGTAGGGATTATCAGCGCTTTCCCGAAGCGGGGCAACGGACGGCTAGAGTCCCTGGACGAAGATCGGCGTGAGGCTGATCGGCAGTGCGGTCGACGGATACGCCTGGGGCGGCACGATGATCGGTGCGAGCCCTTCGTCGAGTTCGGTGACGATCGACGTCACGAGGACGTCCCTGACGCCGAGAAGGTCCGAGGCATCGATCAGGGTCTCCGTCTCCGTGTCGGTCCAAAGCACGTAGACTGGTTCCCCTCCGACAACGAAGCGGAACGACCGTACGTCTCCGAAACTGACATCGGCGCATTCGGAGAAGCCATCCAACAGCTCGACCATCAGCCTGAAGGTGTAGTAGGAGGGCTTGCGGTGATCGTCATACCAGTCGAGGAGCCCCATGCCGCACCACGGGCCGTCCCAGTACGCGTTCTCGCTTTTCGCCCCGCCGAGCCCCCAGTGCTCTCGCTCGACGCCCATCGCTGCGCTGATCGCGTGGAGCTTGACAACGAACTCGGCGTTCTCCTTCTCGCTCCCCCAACCGAAGTACGCATCGGCGGGCGAGTTCACGGCTGGATAGCCAGGGTAGTTCTTGTGGGGACCGCCGCCCTCGACGATCCAGATCGGCTTCGTCGCCCCGAATCGGGACATCAGATCGTTCAGGTAGTCGATCTCGCCCTCGAGGAACGACACAATCGGGATGTAGGCGTGAAGGTCCATCACGTCAAAGGCGTGAAACGCGTTCTCGACCATCCACTCGTAGCGTGCCTTACGGAAGGACCAGACCGAGCTCTCGTTCATCTCCTCGCGCGACATTGAGACGCCGTCGACGACGCCGGCGGCAGGATCCTCGATGAACCCGCCCATGAACGCGAACCAGTGAGCGTAGTTCCCGGCGAGGCCGGCAAGGATCACGCGTGCCTTCGGGTCTTCGTCTTTGATGATGCGATGCGCCTCGCCCAGGAGGAAGACGTAGTCGCGCTCGTCGGGGAGCGACGGTGTCGGGTACTCCTCGACGACGTGCCAGTTGCGGATCTGGTATCGAAGGCCTGGCATGTCGTTCTCACCGTCTCCGTCGTAGCGATCGACCGCGGCGCGCACGAACGCACGCCAAAGAGGGAGCGTCTCGCCTTGTGGATGAAGCCGGTAGTCCTTCCCAACCCCCTGGCGCATGAAGTGGATGAACGATGGATACTGGGCGATGACATCGATCACCTCTTGCCGGAGTTCGCCGAACGCGTTGATCAGCGGCGAGAGGACCATCGTGACATCGAGGCCGAGGGTTTGCAGCGCCCGGACCTCCTCGTCGAGGGCCGACCAACTGTAGACACCCGGTTCCCTCTCAATCGCCATCCACAGGACATGCGGCTGCAGGGATAGCCACGAGATCCCGAGATC
>JBARQW010000205.1:0-2976 GCA_049643905.1 Bipolaricaulia bacterium | reverse complement strand
TGCCCTCAGCAGATTGAGATCATCGACTGGCTGAAGAAGGCGCACTCAATCCTCGCCGAGCCGGCCGCTTCCTGAACGTGATGGTCGATCGTATCGAAGAGAGCGATCCCAATCAGGAGCAAGAGCGGGAGAGACTTCGAACCGCAACGCCGAAGGAAGAAGAGGGTCTCACCGTCGAGGACGCTCTTCTAGCGAGCCTCGATCCGCTGATCGAGGATCACCTTCTTCTCGAAGTCGTCCGGCCGATCAAGAGCGGGAAGGAGGCCGCAGTCTATCTGTGCCGCGCCGACCCGTCTCTCGGCCAGGATCTCGTCGCCGCCAAGATCTTTCGTCCCTACGAACGTCGAAGCTTCCGGCGCGATGGCGTCTACCAGCAGGGAAGAGAGCGAGGGGCACGCCCCGACGCGAGAGAGATGCGGGCCCACAGTCAGAAGACCCCTGGAGGACGCCTGCGAAAGTTTGACGCGTGGATCTCGCACGAGATGAAGACGCTGGAGCTACTCCACAACGCCGGAGGCGACGTCCCCGAGCCGTTCGTCCATCACGGGCCGGTCATCTTGATGGAGTACATCGGGGACAGAGACCATCCGGCCCCGGTCCTCGTCAACCAGCCAATTGAAGCGGCGGATGCGGCGCGCCTCTACGCCGTGATCCTGCGAAACGTCGAGCTGTTCCTCACGCACCATCGCGTCCACGCCGATCTCTCAGCGTTCAACATCCTTCTTTGGGAGGAGAAGGCAACGATCATCGACTTCCCGCAGGCGGTCGATCCACGCTACAACGACGACGCTTTTGACCTCCTTGTCCGCGACCTCAAGAACACAAACGAGTTCTTCGCCGATCGAGGCGTGGAGGTTGTGGATCCGATCGGCCACGCGCTGACGATCTGGCGAAAGCACGTCGATCGGAATCGTTAGCGCCGCCATCGTCCCCCATTGACTCGACCCGCACCGCTCCTAGGGCTCCGGACCGTAGTGCTCGGTGACGGACCGCTCTAAGAGAGATGGAGGCAATGCGCCGCTTCTTGGGAGCACGTTGTGGAATTCGGCGAGACCGGACCCACGAGCTTCTTGACGCTCGGAGCGCTCCGCCTCACGGACTGCCCGATGGCAGCCGGACGATCTCCCAGAAGTGGATCCGCTCGACGACCCACTCCTCGCAAGACCCATTTCCGAGGACGGGAAGCTCTCCCTTGGGAATGAATCCGATCTCGTAGTCTTGGGGGGCCGGCCTGCCGAGCCGATCCCACGAGAGAAGGAGCTCATTCAAGCGAGAGCACAAGCGTTCAGCGCATGCGGCTTCGCCACTTCGGTGGTAGGCGGCGATTCCGTTGTCGGTGATGATCGCGGTCGCCCGTCCGCCGGGATCGGCGAGGCCGTAGCCGCCGTTCGGTCGCCAGAGTTCTCGAGACGAGAGGGACAGGTAGAAATAGAAGGCCAGGTGCTCTTCGTCACTCAGCAGGTGTCGACCGTTCTCAATGTCCGGGAAGGAGATCGGAAGCTCTCGCCGCCACACGGGTTCCCTTGGCAGACCGCCGAGCAAGTAGCTCTGCCACGGATTCGACCACGCCATGCTTCCTTGGATCGCCATGAATGCTGCTCGGCCCACGAACTCCCCGCGCGCGCGGCGCGGAGATTCCGGAGCACGCGTGACACGGATCAACGGATGAACGTGCCCGTGTTGGAGTGGAATCAGCATCAGCCCGTCCGGAGCGAGCTGGGTCAGCCATTGCGGCGACAGATCCGAGCAGCCGACCGTCGCCTCGATTCGATCGTACGGCGCACCCTCAGAGAATCCGGACACTCCGTCAGCGTTCGTAACGTGGATCTCCCCGTAGCCCTCTCGAGTGAGGGCTTCCCGCGCGGCTTCCGCAACATCGGCCTGGATGTCGATCGTGTACACGTTCGCCGCGTCGCCGATAATCTCGGCGAGCAGGGCCGCGTTGTAGCCCGTTCCCGCCCCGATCTCCAGCACTCTCATCCCCGGATCGATGTCGAGCAGCTCCAGCATCTGAGAGACGAGGGCCGGCTGCGAGGTCGAAGTGGTGGGGAGGTGCCCGTCGACTCTTGTCACCAACGAGCGATTCGAGTAGATCTCGGCCAAGCTCTCGTCATCGGGATCCGCACGATCGAACTCGACACGATTCCAGATCGCCTGGAGGCGCGAGGCCTCCAGGCGATACCAGTGTTCGACAAACCGATGGCGTTGGACCCGCCGGAATGCACGTTCGACGGGTTCCGACAGGAGCGCTCCCGATGCAATCAGATCCTCCACGAACGCTGCGAGAATCTGCCGGGGATCGCTGCTCCGCATCGTCGCCCCCTAGACTTGGTTCATCGAGGCCGTTGTGCATGTCTCCAGGTGAACCTTCATGTTCCCGGAGAATTTGAACCAGACCCCTTGGGTGATTTCAGGCTCCCACCACGTCTCGACATCGCGCACGAAGCGCCCAGCTTCGTCAACCGCTTCCGCTTCGTCCCAATTGATGCTTCGCACGAGATACGGCACGTTGTGCTCCGTATCGCGAATGCAGTCCGTCGGAGGGAGGACCATCACCGCGAACAGCGGCAGCTTCCCGACGTCCTCCCACGTCAGATCCGTCCGGAGTCGCCTCGCGTTCTCGACCGACACGGAGTCTGATGACAACAGAACCACAACCAGATGCTCTTCCGACCCATTGAGAACGCCGGAGAAGAACGCGGTCTTCTCATAGTCGAACTCGTCTCCCTCCAGGAGTAAGTCTTCGAGCGGGCGGAACGCCGCCCGGACCTGCTGAATGAAGACCGACCTGTTGAAGAACGTGCTCCCTTCGGCCACGGCCCCAACGAGAAGGGCCCCCAACAGCACTGCTGCTACCAGTACGGACAACCGCTTCATGCTGACCACCTCTCACCTATCATAGTGATATGTCATCGATAGGCAACTGAAACCTCACCCTAAGCCCTCACGTCTCTCCAAGTGACAGCGGATTTACAC
>JBARQW010000204.1:0-2308 GCA_049643905.1 Bipolaricaulia bacterium | reverse complement strand
GGCCGCGATCCGCTCCTCTGTCACGGTGTCGACCAACGTCAGGGCAACCACGGAGAAGAGGACGACGAGTGTAAGGAACACGATCGGGTACGCGGCGCTTCGTTTCTTTGGCATCGCCTATCCCTTTCCCTTGCTCTTAACGAGCCCGAACGGTCGCGGGCGCACATATCGGTCGATCAGCGGAGTGAACGCGTTCATCATCAAGATGGAGTAGGCCACACCTTCCGGCATGTTCCCCAAGACGCGGATCAACACGACGAGAATCCCCGCGCCGACCGCGAAGATCATTCGTCCTCGCGTGGTCAGCGGACTGGTGACGTAGTCGGTCACCATGAAGAACGCACCGAGCATCAGACCGCCGGCGAGAATGTGGAAGACCGGATCCTGGCCCATGATCCAGCTCAGGACGAAGACCGTCGCGATGTAGACGACGGGGACGTGCCACTTGATGATTCCGAACGCGAGGAGGATCGCTCCGCCGATCAAGATCAGCAATGCCGACGTCTCCCCGACGCTTCCTGCGACGTTGCCTAGGAACAGCGCCTTGTACAGCTCGGGCTTGCTCAGCGCGGTGGTGAAGCCTTCGCCGAGCGGCGTTGCCGTCGTGACCGCGTCGGCCATCCACGACGATGTCGGCGCGATCCATCGCGCGAGAGACCCGGCGAACGAGACGGACACGAACGCGCGTCCCGCGATCGCGGGGTTGAAGATGTTGAATCCCAGCCCTCCGAAGGCTTCCTTGGCGATCGCGATGGAGAAGATCGCCCCGACGACGACGATCCACAGCGGCGTTCGAGGTGGAAGGATGAGGACGAGCAGGAGCCCCGTGACGATCGCGCTTCCGTCCATGAAGAACGGCCGGCGTCGCATCCGCTTCGCCACGTACTCGGTGAGGACGGCCGTCGATACGCCGACGGCGAGCATCAGCAGCGCGTAAAGGCCGAAGAAATAGACGGCTCCGGCCGCGGGGAACAGGAGCGCGAGGACGACCAAGTACATGTCTCGCGAGATGGATGTCCGCCCGCGTAGGTGCGGCGCAGAGGACAGGATGAGTCGCTTGCCGTTCTCCATCAGTTCCCCCCCAGTTGGCGAAGCTTCGCCTTGCCCACTTTGATGTACGAGACAATCGGAATGCCGGCCGGGCAGTCGTACGTGCACGCGCCGCACTCCACGCAGTTCAACACGTGGTAGTCGGCCAGGTCGGCGATCATCTCCTTCTTCGTGAGATTGACGTACATCAGCGGCATCAGCCCCATCGGGCAGCGTTGGATGCAGCGGCCGCACCGGATGCAGCCGCGCTCGGTGCGGAGACTTGCTTCCTTGACCAGAACGCAGTTCGTGCTCTTGAGAAGGGGGGCGTCGAGCGAGGCCTGGGCGATGCCCATCATCGGGCCGCCGAACACGACCACGTCCGCTCCCTCAGGCATGCCGCCGCACTGCTCGATCAACATGGAGGCCGGCGCGCCGAAGCGGGCGATGAGGTTCTTCGGCCGCTCGACGAGGCCGGTCACGGTGACGACGCGCTCGACGAGCGGCCTCCCGTAGAGGACGGCATCGGCGACCGCGGCCAGCGTGGCAACGTTCTGGACCACGATTCCGATGTCGGTCGGGAACCCACCTTCGGGGACCTCGACGCCGAGGATCGCCTTGATCAGCGTCTTCTCCGCGCCCATCGGGTACTTCGCCGACACCCCGAGGACGCGGACATCGCCTGGCAGGTCGGCTCGGGCGACCGCTTCGCGCATCGATTCGATCGCCTTCGGCTTGTTGTCCTCGATCCCGATCCGAGTCGTCTCGACCGACAACAGCTTCATGAGCACGCGGACGCCGGCCACGATTCGATCCGGCTCCTCGAGCATCAGGCGATCGTCGGAGGTGATGTACGGCTCACACTCCGCACCGTTGACGAGGATCGTGTGCACCGGACTCTCCGGCGGCCGATTCAGCTTCACGTGGGTCGGAAATGCGGCCCCCCCGAGGCCGACGATTCCGGCGCCCGCGATACGCGCCAGGGTCTCTTCCAACGAGAGGGACTCAGGGGCGGCCGGTTCGAGTTCGATCCACGTATCCTCTCCGTCCCCTTCGATGACGATGGCCTCAACAGGTGAGCCCGTCGTCGGACTCACCACGGTGATCGGCGCTTTCACGTCTCCGGAGATCGTTGCGTGAATTGGAGCGGAACAGCCGCCTCCCGGTTCAGCGACAACTTGGCCGACCAAGACCTGATCGCCCGATTTCACGATCGGCTTCGCCGGGGCGCCGATGTGCTGTGAGATCGGAAGAACGACGCGTTCCGGCAACGGAGCAC
>JBARQW010000203.1:0-1769 GCA_049643905.1 Bipolaricaulia bacterium | reverse complement strand
CAGGACTGGCTGGAGCTGCTGCCGATGATGGACGGCTACATGAAGATCCTCACGCCGATGCTGTTGATCATGGCGGTTGTGTTCTTCGGTCTTGGAGCGCTGGTTGTCGTGAACACGCTCTACCTGTCGGTCATGGAACGAACGAGAGAAATCGGACTGATCATCGCGCTCGGTGCCTCACGGATGCGAGTGATGGGGATGGTTCTGGCTGAAGCCGGGATCATCACATTGGCCGGCGCCTTCTACGGAGCACTGGTTGGCGTGGGGATCATCCTCATTGTTGAGGCGTTTGGTGGGATCCCACTGTGGGGCCAGATGGCTGGCTACATGAGAGAGATCGGGATCTCGCCCGTGCTACACATGAGCATCACGGCACGGCAGGTGCTCCTTTCCGCAGGGGCAATGGCTGTCGTAGCCATGCTCGCAGCGTGGATGCCGGCATGGAGAGCTTCGAAGCTTGAGCCGATGGAGGCGATGAGGTATGTCGAATAGCCCGTTGATTAGGACGCTGGATCTGGAGAAGACCTACATTACCGAGACGATCGAGACCCCGGCGCTTCGCGGTGTGAGCGTAGAACTTCACAAGGGTGAGTTCACCGCGGTGGCAGGCCCTTCGGGTTCGGGCAAGTCGACGCTGCTTCACCTACTCGGCGGACTCGATCGTCCGACGGCGGGCGAGATCTACCTCGAAGGAACGGCGATGTCCGGATTGAGCAAGGATCAGCTGGCAAAGCTTCGGCTGACCAACATCGGCTTCGTCTTCCAGGCGTACAACCTGATTCCCGTCCTTACCGTGCTGGAGAACACAGCGTTCGTGCTAGAACTCCAGGGGATCGTCCGCAGTGAGCGGATCAGGCGCGCGCGGAAGATCCTCGCCGAACTGGGAATCGAGCAGTACGCCAACCAGTACCCGAACAGGATCTCGGGCGGCGAGCAGCAACGCGTCGCCGTCGCCCGAGCGGTCGTCACCGAGCCGTCGATCGTCCTCGCGGACGAGCCGACGGCCAACCTCGATACGGCCATGAGCCACGAGCTGATTGATCTGATGCGCCGACTGAACGAGGGGAAGGGCGCGACGTTCTTCTTCGCGACGCACGACAATCGCTTACTTGACCGGGTGAATCGACTGATCACGCTGGTCGACGGGAAGGTCGACAAAGACGACGTTCGCCAGCCTGCCTAGAGCGGGATTGGCAGTGCAGCCTTCAAGGCTTCGACCCGAGAGCAGGGTAGGCGCACGGTCCCGATCGATTCCTTCGTCGAGCCCCGCCCGTGATCGTCCGAGCCGCCGGTGAGAAGAAGTCCGTGCCGTTCGGCCATGGTTCGCATCAGCCCCGGATCGGCAGACCGATTTCGGCCTGCGGCGTCCGCGCCGGCGTACGGATAGAAACCCTCAATCGCGTCCAGCCCCGCCTCCGCGAGTTCACCAAGGAACAGGTCCCACGTCTTGACCCTCATCAGACACGGATGCGCGAGAGACCCGACGCCTCCCGCTTCGTGTATCGCATCGAGAACCGCCTGATGGTCGGGTCTGTCGATCGGCGAGTAGCACGGTCCGCGATCTCCTATCCAATCCCGGAACGCCTCCTCGAACGATCCGACCACACCCCGATCGATCAGAATCCGGGCAAGATGGGGCCTTCCGATGCAGCCTGCCGCCACCGCTCGAACGTCGTCGAAGTCGATGTCGATCATCGCGCGCTCGCGACAGAGGTCGACCATCTTCCGCATCCGCTCGACGCGAAATTCGAGCAGGCGATCAAGGAGGC
>JBARQW010000202.1:0-1884 GCA_049643905.1 Bipolaricaulia bacterium | reverse complement strand
GTGCCGTTCCTCGAGCAAGAGCACGCTGAGGAGTCGGGCGTAGAGGAGGTGCGCACTTACGTCGAGTACCCTGACGCGATTCATCCGATGACGGCTTTCGCGGAGCTGCTGGGAGACCTTGGCGTTGCGGAGGGACGCATCGGCGTCGACGCCGATGGCTACGGCGGGGGCTACGGGTACGTCGGACCCTCCTTGAGCGAGTCGGTCGGCGGCGAGATCGTTCGGGCTAAGGACCTGATCGAGCGGATGATGTGGATCAAGTCCGACGAGGAGATCTCCTTGGTCCGAGAGTCGTGCAGGTGGGGCGATCTCGCGCACCGGTATCTACAGGAGTACTCAAAGGTGGGAGCTGTCGAGACGGACGTCGCGGTCCGGGCGTCGCACCGGGCGTCGATGGAGATGATCGAAGCGCTCGGTCCGAGGTACCGCTCGATGCGATGGGGCACGTTCCCGGCGCACGCAGGGTTCCGCGGGCAGATCGGGGCGCACTCGGCGGTCCCTCATGCCATGACGATAAACGCAGTCCTGCAGGCCGGTGACGTTCTCGTGACCGGTGCCGCGGCCGAAGTCGGCGGCTATCTGAGCGAGCTGGAGCGGACGATGATCCTCGGCGAGCCGACAAGCGAGCAGGCCCGCCACTTCGAGCTCATGGTCGCGGTGCAAGACCTCGCGTTCGACCAGATCCGCCCCGGGAGCACGTGCGCCGACGTCGATCGGCCGGTCCGTGCGTTCTACAAGGAGCACGGAATCGACGAGACGTGGCGTCATCACACCGGGCACGGAATTGGATACGGGATGCACGAATCGCCGTTCCTCGACACCGGCGACGAGACGCCCATCGAGCCCGGCATGATCCTCACCGTAGAGCCAGGGATCTACATCCCCGACTTTGCCGGCTTCCGCCATTCGGACACGGTCCTCGTCACGGAAGACGGGATCGAGCCTCTCACGACGTACCCGAGAGATCTCGAGAGCCTGACGATCCCTGTCTAGGGGACGCGCGTTCGGCCAGATTCCGCTGGACACTCGAGAGACGGTAGGGCGGTAGTCTCGGCCAAACGAGTCTCCACGACATCGGGCCGTCATCGAGTCGAGTTCTTACAGGATGGTGGTCCGTGCTCTCACGGCTTGTCGGCGCGGCGCAACGCACCTCTTGCTGTTTCGGCCTCCATTGCGGGGAGAAGTCCGCGCGAGTATCTTGTCGGCTCAACATGCCTGCACGGACACTTCTTGTCTTCGACCTTGACGGTACGCTCTACCGGACTGCGGCCTCGTTCCTTCCTTCCTTGCGAAAGGTGTATGAGGAGTACGGGGTCCCTTCACCGGGCGATGACGCGATCCTGTCGATGGTCGGCGAGACCTACAAGACGTTCCTGGAATGGCTGATCCCGCAGGGGTTCCCGATCGGCGTGGCTGAACTGGGAGCGCGGATCACGGAACTCGAAATCGAGGCAATCCCGACGGACGGCGAGCTCTTCCCGGATGTGAAAGAGACACTTCAGTCGCTGCGTGATGTCGGTTGCACGATCGCCCTTTGCACCAATGGTGACATCCGCTATGCGACCTACGTTCTGGACTCACATGGCATTCTCCCGCTCTTCGCCGTACTGAAGACGAACGACGACGACTTGCAGAGCAAGACGGACATGATTCGCGATCTCCTGGTTGAGCTACGGCCGGAGCGGTCTTTCGTCGTCGGCGATCGATATCACGACGTGGAGGCTGGACTAGCAAACGGCTGTGTCGTTGTAGGGGCTGCCTACGGGTACGGCAAACCGCAAGAGCTTCACGATGCCGATTATGTGATCGAACGATTCGCCGACCTCCTCGATGTGGTTGGATCGGAGATGAACTCCTACTAGGCGTTGCGCATCTGGAACGCTA
>JBARQW010000201.1:0-15171 GCA_049643905.1 Bipolaricaulia bacterium | reverse complement strand
CCCAGTCGTACTCGATGATGTTTCCTTTCCCACCGGTCGACTCCACGCCGTCAAACGTGACGGTGAGAGGCATCAGCCCGACGCGTCGATCGACCGTAATGCGGGCAACCGGAAGACCTTCGCCGGTGGGATCCCCCTCGCCGGCCGGAAGCACCTCGATCGTCTGCGACGCTTCGGATCGGGCGCCCTGATTGTCGGTGACGGTCAGCGTCACCGTGAACGTGCGCGTCTCCAGTGTGGTGATGTACGTGTGCGTGGCCGTCTCTCCCGTCGCGGACTCGCCGTCGCCGAAGTCCCACAAGTGGCCGACGATGTTGCCGTCCGAATCGCGCGAGTCCGATCCATCGAACGTGACGACCAGCGGGGAAGGACCCGACAGGGCACTCGCCCCGATTCGCGCCACCGGGGGCTGGTTGAACAGCGCACACCCGGCCAGCAAGAGCGCCGCCATCAGGCCTCCGAGCAAGCAGATCACCGGTCGCGTCATCTCACACCTCCATCTTGAGCGACGGTCGAGCCCTGCCGATACCTAGACCTAGCCCTCGTTCATCGTGATCGTCCGCTCGACCGAATCCTCGCCTCCGAGGTAGTCCACGGCGGTCACGGTGATCGTCCACGACTGCACCCCTCCGGCGCTGAAGTCGTAAACGTGGCTCGCCGTCGTGTCGGCGGCGTCCTCGAAGAATACGTCGTCAGAGGTTAAGTCGCCCCAGTCGATCCGTATCACCTTGATTCCCCAGGAACGGTTCGTGAACCAGGCAGGGAGAACGCCTCCGGCCCATGTCTGTCCTTCCGGGTCGAAGCACATGTTCGGCTCGTTGTCGTCGTTGAACTCGGCCGGCTCGTCGCCGCTCCCGTTCGGGACCGGATCGGCGCCGTTCATGTTCAGCCAGTCCGCGTCGACGATCTCCTGACTTCGGATCCAGACGGTGCGATCGCCGAGCGGCACGTTTCGATAGGTGATCCGATCGTCGTCGTCGTCGGTGTCCTCGTCGCCCGTCCACCACGCGACGACCGCAGCCGCATTCAGGTAGTCCCAGTCGTCCGCGACCTCGAACCCGGCCGTCGGGAGGTAGTTCTTGGCCCGCACCGTCTTGGTGATGTCGTCGGTCGCCCCTTCGTCGTCGATCACGACGAGGGTCACCGAGAAGACCTCGGACGAAGAATCGGTGCTGAACGTGTGCATCTGGATGTCGGATGCGATCGACGAGGCCGCCTTCCCGTCGCCGAAGCTCCCCGCGAACATCGCGAGCGTCCGGCCGGTCGCGGCCTCGGAATCTTCGGGATCGAGCTCCACCCGCACGGGGGCGACGTCATCGTTCGTGTCCGGAAAGTCGATGTCGAATCGCGCGCTCGGACTCCCCGTCGGGGAGGTTGTGCCTCCCGCACCGGATACGGTGACCGCCCTCGTCGCCGTTCCGACTCGTCCGTCGGGCGCCCTGACGGTCAGCGTCGCCGTGTAACTTCGACCGGTAGAGGAGACGTACAGGTGGCTCGTCGTCTGCCCGAATCCGGTCGCGCCGTCGCCGAATTCCCACGTGAATGTCAACGGTGTCTGATCGTAGGTCGACGCGGATGCGTCAAACCTGACGGACAGCGGAGACGCGCCGGACGCAGGCGACACCGTGAAGCTGGCGGCAGGCCCGGGCGGCTCACCCGCTTCGACGTAGACGTCCCTTTGCGTTGTCCCGGTCTCTCCGTCGTTATCGGTAACGCGGAGGATGACCGTGAAGGTTCCTGCCGTCGTGTACGTGTGAGATACCGAGCGGCCGGTCCCGTCCGTTCCGTCGCCGTAGTCCCAGTCGAAGTCGACGATCACGCCGTCTTCGTCCGATGAGAGAATCGCACTGAACTGGATCGTCCCACCCTCTTCAATCACCACCGCGCTCACCGTGAACGATGCGATCGGCGCCGCGTTGAACGGCCAGCAGCCGCCGAGCCAAAGGAGGAGCGGAACGAGGAGCGCTACCCCCAGTCCCCTGCTCCACCACACTCTTCCTCTCCTCATAGCGATCACCTTTGGGCCTCCTTCGAATGGCCATGGGGATTACATACGCGTCTCCCGGAAGTAAGGTAGCTTCAATCCCTACTTGCGTCAATCCGTATAGGGAACCAGAGAAAACGACACGTGTCACGGCCGCGCGAGACACGCGTATCGCAGGAAGCGACCCCCGTGGCGAGTCGTTGAGCTCTTTCTTGAGGGCGAAATAGGAGCGGGGTGGAAGGCTTTCAGCCCTCCACCCCGCCACAAGCGGAAATCCAGAACCCGTGTACTACTCAGTCCCTAGCGGATCTCCCTCTTCAACCGGCTCATCGCCTAGGAGGCCACCTAGCGAGAACTCGGCCGAGAGAACCAGGGTGTTACCCAACGTCTCCTCAAGGATGTACGCCGCGTCCACATACAGGCCCGCTACGTTGATCCCTGCACCGACGGTGAAGTAGTAGTCCTGGAAGTTGTTCGTCAGCACCACGCCACCGCGTAGCGCCAGCTCGTCGATTACCTGGAACTCGACACCCACGTGCGTGTTACCGAGGTCGGTTCCGTCGAAGTCGACATCCGTTGCCAGGACCAGTCGATCATCGGCGAGCTTCATTGCGAGTCCCGCCTTGTAGAGACCGGAGATAACGTCCGTTGCCCCGCCGCCCCACTCAATCGAGCTGCCGGCGAGATCCATCGCGTTCACACCGATCACGAACATGTCGCCCAAGCTCACCAGCAGGCCAAGGTCAAACCCAAACCCGGCTGCCGAGTCGCCCAGTCCGTTGTCGGCCAGGAAGTACTTCACGTTCGCCCCGGCCATCGCAACGTCCAACACGTTCGTCGCAAGCGATCCTACGATCGCTTGCTCGACCCACGTGAACGGTCCACCAAGTTCGCCATCCTCGTCTACGATCTGGCCATCGACGGAAACTCGCTCCCATCCAAGCCCGATCCCGAGATTGGCAAACGTCGTCACCGCGCCAACGTACTGATGCGTGATGCCAAGACCATAAAGATCGGTCGACATCGCCGACAGGCGGGTGTCCTCAAGCTGTGCCAGCCCCGCAGGGTTCCACAGCATCGCCGTCGCGTCGTCCGCAACGGCCACAAACGCTCCGCCCATCGCCAGCGCCCGCGCGCCAATACCGTTCTTGAACGCGCTGAACGCTCCGATCCCATCGGCCAGTGCGACCGCCGACAGGACCATGACGAGCGCTAGACTTACGACCATCACTCTTTTCATCGTCGTTTGTACCCCCTTCATATGGGTTCAGGGTAGGGGACCGCCGGTATCCCGGCGGCCCCCACGTGCTCCCTTATCGGTTGATGAATACCGTGCCCTTACCGTTGAAGGTGTTTGTCCCGTCCGTAGCCGTGATCACGTAGATGTAACCGCCGTTGGCGAGCATTGCTCCGCCTTCGTCCGTTCCATCCCATTCGATCTCGGTCACGTTCGCCTTCTCGTCAGACCACACCTGCTTACCGGCCAGATCGTACACCGCCACCGACATCACACTGGCAACGCCTGAGCCCTCGTAGCCGAACGTCGTCGTCGAATCGAACGGATTCGGACTGGCGAAGAAGCTCACTACGTCAAGCTCGCTTGCGATGATCGTGATCGTGTCGGAACTGTTGTCCGTCGGGTCGGTCGGATCGGTGTACGTCGCCGTGATCTGCTCTCCCGCTACCAGCGCGAGACTCAGACCAGCGGTGATGAACGTGTCGTTCTGCGCGCCGGAAAGCGGCGACAGATCGTACGCGTCCACACCAATCTCAACCGCGTTCGCCAGCAATGCTGAACCGGCGTGCGACGGATCTACGACCTTCACATACACCGTGTCGGCATCCGTGTAGTTGGTGACCTCAACGCCGCTGCTGTCAACAAACATCGTCGACGACTGCTGCGTCGGAGGTGTTCCACCACCACCGATGCCAACCTTGATCGGCAACCATGCCGAGTCACTGTGGTTCGACGGATCCTGGTAGACGGCCACAATCGTGTCGCCGGGTAGGACCCTCAGCGTCGGTACACAGTCCTGGTAGACGCTCGTCAGGTCAATGCAGATCACGCTGACGAAGTCTCCCGTCGACACACCCGTCTCGAGCATGTCAATCGGCGCCCAGAAACCGCTCCTCGGATTCAGCACGTACAGCTTGGCAAACCCGCCAGTGTTGAAGATGTTGACGCTACCAAGCTCTTCGTTGATCTCGTGCCAGATCTCATTCGTGTAGTCGGCGGTGCAGTCGAAGAGGACGTTGGCTTGAGGTCCGAACGGGAAGTTCTGCCCGCCGTCCCAGAAGGCGTCGATCCGCTCACGGCGAAGAATGTCTTCGTCCTGATCCGGATCGAGTACCTCGACAAACACACAGTCGCTGTTCACGAATCCGCTGACACGGTTCCCCTGTCGATCAAGGAACCACATCTGCGTCGTCTGGCCATCGTACACCTGCGTGTCGCCAATCGACATCATGTCGAAACTGACGTCGTTGCCTACCCGCACGCGATTGATCGTCGGCGGGAACGCAGTTCGGGTGTCAATGTCACCGAGCAGCGCCAACTGCGCCGTCGTGTAGTAGACGTCGTTGTAGCGCACCATCACGTCGTCTTCGTTGTAGACCTCGAGCTTCCAGTTGTCGAGCTGGAGCTGGTATCCACCCGTGTTCGGCGGATCGATCCCAACACCGAGCGCGTCCCACACCGGGAGCAACTGCATCCCGGCAAACGAGAAGAAGACCGGCGAGTTGGAGGACGTCTCATCGAGCACCCACCACTCATCGTCGTCTTCCTCGTGCGGGTCGCATATCTCTACGACAACCTGCTCGGGACAGCACGGATCGACGTTCGCGTTCGCATCGATCACCTGGACGTAGACCGGGTCGCGGCTGATCCAATACAGCTGCTTGTCGGTCCTGTTCGCGTCCGTGAAGCTCGTGATCGAGTGCTGCCGCTCTTCGATGTATGCCGTCGAGATCTTGAAGTCGTCTTCGTCGTTCGGGTCAAGGTAGTAGGCGACCAGCACGTCGCGAACCCTCAAGGAATTCATCCCGAGGTCGAGGCAGATGCTGTTCAGGTTCAGTTGGAACACACCCGTCGCCACACCCGTCTCCTGCGCGTAGAACAAGATCGCAGTCAGTCCATCGACGTTCACTGTGTCGAAGAACGTCACGTTCCCGCCACCCTGCACCGGATACTGGATGTAGTAGAGGCCATCCAACATACCGCGACCAGCAGCCGCGCCTACCGGGAACGCGTTGATCCACGCGTGGTACATCGTGAACCAACGAATCGGATTGTCCCCGAACGTTCCGTCGGTACCGTCCACGCCGCCCGTCCGCTTGATCGCGCAGAACGTCGTCGGACTGTCTGTCTGCACCGGATTCCACGAACCGGGGTTAATCAGGATGAACACCGGCACGTACTCGATCTCGTTGCAGTTCAGGTTCTCGTCCTGATCCTCGACCACGATCATCGCCGAAGCGTTGCAGTCCTTGTAGACCTCTTGGCCCCAGCTGATCGTCGCCTCGGTGTCGTCGATCTTCAGCATCGAGAACGCGACGTCGGTCTCGTCGTTCTGGTCCTGATACTTCCCGACCAGCGTGTCCATGTTCTCGAACCGACCGACGAGGTAGTCCTCTCCGGTGCCGTTGCCGGCAACAGCGTCATCGGGGAAAACCGGGAGGTCGATGATTTCCCAAGCGATCATCCCCGGGTTGAAGCCGAGAATGCCGTCCCACCAGCCACGCCAACCGTCCGGGGCGCCGGGCGCGGTGATTCCGTCGGCCCAGTACGAGAAATTACCGAACGAGAAGTCGTGCAGCCAGTCCTCTCCCGGGTAGAGACTGTCGTCGACGACGTGCGTGTTCTGTCGCGCGACGTCGTAGTTCTCACGCGTCCCCACCTGGAACGCCCGCTTCGAGACGAACAGGCCCGTGTCGGCGCCCGTCTCCTCCAAGTAGTCGTGATCCAGCGAGCCCGGGTTCCCGGGAGAGTGCCCCTTGTATGCGTTGTAGGCGAGCTGAGGATCGTCGCGAGCGGGATCCGCGTCGTACAGGTCTCCCTCACCGTCGCCGTTCACGTCCAGGTAACTCACCCAGACGATGTAGGCGCCGGTCTTGGGATCCATCAGCTTGATGTCGGTCCAGATCTTGTCCCGTACATCACAGTCGATATTCTCATCCGGATCGTAGACCACAATCCAGATCTGGTCTCCTTCTTGTATGTTGGTCACCCGATTCTGCCCGTTCTTGTCCGTGGAGAAGTACAACTCCGCAGTCGTAGCCAGAGCAGACAGGGCGAAGAGCGTCATAACAAGCAGCGCTACGACACTCACAACACCTAGTCGCTTTTTCAACGTCGTACCTCCTTTTCGAGTTCCTGATTTCGCTTGCGTATTCATTTCGAGGTTCAAGCCTCGCTGGCCTCCTTTCAATACTACAGGGACTTTCATGATCCTAGAGATCCTACCACCTCCCTCATCAAAGCCATGGCCGATGATTCTCGTGGCTTTCATGGCTTCGCTCGGGCGCACCCACGCCCTGACCAAGACTTGGACGTTGCTTCTTCACGCAACATCCCCTTCTCATTCTCTCAAAGACCAAAGGGATGTAGAACCCACCCCACCTTTGACAAGCTCCGAGGATCTTAGCACACGATGACGACGCCTGTCAAGCCGGATATGTCCAGTTCCCAACGCCCATTCGGTCATCTCAAGGGCATGCTGCTCCCTCGCATGTCCGAACGGCCGAGAGTCTCCGGTCCCAGGCTCTTTCACCTGTGGATCACCCCCCTTGGTCAGGAGTTCGCTTATCGCAACCCTACACTACAACGTCCAGGCGAAGCGAATCCGGCAGGTTGCCCCCAGATGGGCGCCTTCGCGTCCAATAAGCGACAGACAGCTGTCCGTGATCGCGGACACAGCCACTGAAAAGCCCGGCCGGCTGACCCGGCCGGAACCTCCACCCTTTCCGAACGTACGTGGCGAGAACGAATGCGCGTTTGACGGACGGGGAGTCGAACCGATATCGTACCGGAAGGCCTATTCGCCGTCCTCAGGAGGTCGGATGAGATGAAACGAACTCAAACTCGATGCGTGATCGCGGTCCTACTCGTCTGCGCGACGTTCACCCTGTCAGCGACGGCTGTCCCGGCGGTCGTACTCACCAACAAGGGCCAGATCGCCGACGGCTCCCTCTCCGGCCTCGGCCCGGTCATGCGGCTCCTTCGCCCCGCCGACGTCCCTTTCGTCGGCCCCGACGCACAGTTCGATGTGCCGATCTCGTCCATCCTCCAGATCACGCTCGACTTCCCCAGGATGATCGTTGAGACGGCGACTCGAACGCTGATCGGCCCGTTCTCGGCGTTCAGCGGAATCGCCGAGGTTCTGCGGCTCGATCGCGCGGGGTCCGGACCCGTGGATCTTCCGACGACCTCGCTTCGAGCCATCGCACTGAACGGGAGCGCGCTCCGACCGGTTCCGAGGGAGTGGATCCAGACCGGATTCCTGACCAAACCGGAGGTCGTCCCCGGTTCACGGCGGATCGACGCGGGGTGCGACGATTGCGGGATCGACTTGCCCGTGTTTGATGACCTCGATGCCCCGGAAACCCCCATCTACACGTTGACTCCGACCCTCCAGCCCGAAGCCGGCGGCTCGGAACTCCCGTGGTGGGTCGGTCTACTCGGCGTCGCCGGCCTCCTCGGAGTCTTCTACCTCGTCTCTACGGGAATCTGATCATCGTACGTAGGTCAGCCCTGCTGCTGTTGCCCCCCGAGTGGCCGTTCCGGCGGCGGTGGCTTCTCCGTCAGCTAGAACGAAAGCGTCGCCGAGATCAGATGGGACGCGCTGAACACGTTGGGAGGAAGGTAGGCGTACTCGATGGACAGGCGGCCAGCCACTTCAACTCCTAGGCCGACCGTGAACGTCCCTCCCTGATTGAGATCTCCGCTCCATCCTCCTCGAATCGCAAGGAACTCTACCAGGCGGTACTCCACGCCTATGTGCAATTCCTGATCGCGCAGGGTCTGACCGCCGACCCAATCTAGATCACCGAGGATTCGCAGCCCCTCGATCGGGGTCGCCGCGATGCCGGCCTTGGCTGTCCACGGTATGACATTCTCCGTCTCACCCGAAAGCGATGTCCATCGGACCGTTGTGTTCGCAAGATCCATCACATTCAACCCGACATCCACGCAAGTCCCTCCCAGCTGTACGGTCCAGAGGGCCGACAGGTCGAAGCCGAAGCCGGTTCCTCGACCTTCGAGGAGGCGGGCGGCGTAATAGCGGAGCGATCCCCCGAGACGGACGGACTCGAATCCGGGGAAACGAAAGCCGAAGGAGGCGAGGTAGACGGACCCCGTCCCCTCGGCGAACCCGGTCGGCCCCTCATCGCCCCAGAGCTGGATCCCGCCGACGCGAAGGTTCATCCACGAAATCGCCGTGCCTACTGCAACGCGCGAACCAGTCTGCGAGCCGATTGGACCGAGCACACTGACATACTGGTATGTCAACCCCATCTCCCGGCCGAACGGCTCGCTGTACAGGCCGCCGACCTGCAGAACCTCCAGATCCGCCAGTCCAGCGGGGTTGTAGTAGCCGGACATCGGGCCAGCGGGCGCCGCTACGGCCGCACCGCCCATTGCCATTACGCGTGCATCCAATCCTCGTTGAGCGAATAGGCCGGTTCCGAACCCAGGCGGAGACCCCGGAAGAACGCTGATGCTGAAGACGCATCCGATCACCGCGAACAGAACCCCCACACTGACCCATCGCCTCATCCTCGGTCTCCCCCTCATGATCCCCAGCGAACCCCTATCGAAACGCCGATGCCACTAAAATCTAGGAAGGAACCTGCCCGCGAGCTGTAGGTCCCTCCTTCACCGTCACGAAGTTGACTCACCGGCAATCTCTCCAGCGTCACTCCCATCGCTGCTCGTAGCGATGGGGTCAGCGCCACCGTGAATCCAAGCTTTGCCGTGACTCCGCCGCTCCAGCCTCGGAGCGCGCGGCCCAGAACTCGCCGTCGACCGTCAGCCCTTTTGCACAAGCGACGCCTACCAGCAAGAGCACCGCCAGCAGAAAACCTATGCGTTCGCGCGCGCATCAAGGCACCGCATTTGTCGAGAATGAAGGGCCCCGAGCTTTCCGCCCAGGGCCCTTCCAGAAGCTATGGCTGCACCTACCGCAAGATCACGAGCTTCTCGAACGTCGTTGTCAACCACACCCCGCCCTTCAGAACCTGAGCGCGATAGAAGTAGACACCATTCGCCAAGAACTCGCCGTATCGATCCACGGTGTGCCATGTCAGTTCGTTCCCTGACACCTCCTCCTCGAAGACGAGGTTCTGATTCAGATCATAGATCTGAATCCGGATGGCCGCAATGTCTTCACCGCGGACGCTGAACTTCGTCGTGTGAACGTCGCGGACCGGGTTTGGAACGTTGATCACCGAGACCTCATCACGTGTCTCGTCAAGGATCCGGACGTTCCTCAGAGGCGCCACGAACCCCCCCACCACGCAGCCTACGCCGACTCGCTTGACCCAGATGTCGTCAACCGCCCAACCAGTAAACTGGTTGAACAGGTAGTCAATTGAGTTGAATCCGAAGCTAACCTCAAGCTGCGCGCCGGCAACCGGAATCGGTCCGACCACCAGCTGCTCACAGTCCGGCGACGCATCCGACGAATCGCGCAGCCAGACCACCTGCCACGGACCGCCGTCCCAGCGGACTTGAACCGACGTTCGATCGAACGCACCCGAGTACCCCTCCACCTCGCGGAAGTGATCGAACCCGATCGCGATGTCGGTCACACACGCGTCGATTGGGATCGCCGGCGAGGTGAGATACCCGAGTACCTGATATCCGGTAGCGTAGTTACAGGTCGCATCCTGACCGAAGTAGGCGTAGTGATCGCTAAGCTCGGCGCAGGTCACGCAGCCGTCATCGGCCAAGTGCCAGAGAGAAGTGATCGTCCAGAGGGCCGGGTCGAGGGTGTCGTCGACGAGTGAGCCCACGCCGTTCTCGAAGTCGATCGCCGCCAGGGTGCACGGACACGGCGGCGCCGCGCCAATCACGGTCTCGCAGGGGCCAAGTGTGTCCACGGTCGTTGCGACATCTGCAACTTGGAACTCGCACTGGTACGTCGCAGCCGCCGTCGGCGTTCCCGTGATCGCTCCCGTGTCGGCGTTGAGGACGAGACCAGGAATCTGCCCTGCGGTCCATGTCCACGTGTACGGCATGCCGCCGCCGGTGGCGGTCAACTGCGCGTTGTACGCGGTGCCGACGGTGCCATCCGGGAGGTCGTCACAGTCGCTCGTGATGGTGAGCGGATCGACGCTGTCGTCCTGCTGGATCACTTTCACGTCGTCGATTAACCAGCCAACGTAGTTGTTGGCGTAGCCATCGACCGTGTCGAACTCAAAGCGAACCTGCAGGTTCACTGCTCCTGCGGGCACAATGATGTCATTGGCGGCCGTGTCGGTCGTTGCCTCGACCAGGTGCCAGCCGCCCACAGGCTGATTCTGCGTCGAGTCATCGTACCAGATCTGCGTCCAACCGGGCTGGTTATCGAACTTGTACTCGACCCAACTCTTGTCGAATGCGCCGTTGTAGCTCTCCACCTCGCGCCAGTACTTCCAGCCGATGGTGAGTGGGCTTGCGGGCACGAGGCCGGAAACATCAATAACAGGCGAAGTGAGCGTGCCGGAGTTCGCTCCGGCCGTCGCGTACCTGCAGGTCGCGTCGTTACCGTAGTAGTAGACGTGCGTGGGCGAAGCGTACGGCGGAGAGACGCATGGCGTGTTCTCCGCTCGATGCCACAGGCCGGTAGCTGCCCAGCCGTCAGCAATCTCGAAGTCGTCGTAGAAGATCTTGCCGCCGGCGACCATCTGTTCGACCACAATGTCGTAGCAGTCCGAGTAGGTCTCTCCGCGATCGTCCGAGACACCGATGCACAGTTCGTACGTACCCGCTAGTGTCGGTGTTCCACTGAGGCTGGCCGTCGTGGTACCGGGAGTAACAGTGAGCCAACTGCTTGCGGAATTGGAGATCACCCGCCATGCGTAGGTCTCAAGCACAGTTCCGCCGACCGCATGGATCGTCGCGGAATAGGCTTCACCAACGAGCCCCTCGGGGAGCGCTTCTTCCTCAAACCGCAAACCGGCCGGACCGGCCGAAGAGACCTTGAGGTCGTCGATCAGCCAGCCGAGGAAGTCGTTGGCGAGGTTGTCGACCGCGTCGAAGACGAATCGGATCTTCATCGACGTCGCGCCAGCCGGTACGGCCACCGGAATCGTTGCACCGCCGGCCGCAAGCCACTCGCGCATGCCGGTGCAGGTGGTGGAATCCAGGCCCCAGACCTTCTGCCACGCTCCATCATTGAACGAGACCAGGACATCGGTCTTGTCGTAGTGCCCCTGCGGGTAACACTCCACCTCACGATAGCTCTTGAACGAGACGTCGATCGACGACTCGCCCGTCACATCGATCGCCGGAGACGTCAGTTCTCCATACGGATACCCCTGCCCGGCGCCCATCGGCTGAATCCGCGTTCGCTGGCCGCGCACCTCGGGGCTGACGCTCGCCGGCGCCACCGAAGAGCCGTACGATCCGGCGCTCGCGTTGGCGAACCAGACCGCGTGATCGCTCGACGGGAACGTCACCAGGTTCGGATAGGCCATCGAGGGGACCGCCGCTTCCGTGGTCAGGTGCCACAGGTTCTCCGGCGTCGCCGCGAACTCCCAACCGGCCGTCTCCATCGCCGCTTGGTTTGAATACTCGAAGTCCTCGTACCAGAAGACGGACGCAGGCTGAGTCCAGCCACTGCCGAAGATCGTGCCGGTGAGATCAGCCAGCGTCGGTATCGTGGTGTCCGTAATCGTCACCTCGATGAAACCGCCGTAGCCGCCGACATCGGCAATGTTGAGCGTCTGATTCGAGCACTCGACCCAGTTGGCGCCGTCCCAATAGGAGGCCTTGAGATTCGCCTCGTCCGGCGGAACAACGGTGTCCGGGTAGTAGAAACGCACCGTGATCTCGGTCACGCCGGTCACGTCGGGCACGAACACGTCGAAGAACCCGGCGTTCGTTCCGAATCCGGCGCCTCCAGGGTTGTCGGTGTATCCGGCTACGGTGACGTCAACAGCCGCCCCGGCAACATCGACTTCCAGGCCCAGCTCGGCTTGAGCATCGAGCGTCCCGCCGGCCGCGACGGTCTCGGTGACCGAGCCCTCAACGGTCGACTGGATCCACGGGTCGTAGGCGACGTTGACTGACACGGCATCACCCGTACCCGGACCTTCTCCGGATGGGCCGGAATCGGAGTTCCACCAGTTTTCCTCGGCGGCAACCGCCTTTGTGGTGTGTTGGTTGTTCAGTCCGGTGGTGTTGCCAACGAAGTTGTTGAACTTAACCGCGAATTGGTCGCACACGACATTGGCGCCGTCGTTAATCTGCAGTCCGGTGGTGTTGTTCGTCAGTGTGTTGCCGAACACGCTGACTGTCGTCATATCGCCGAGAGGAGCCCCCGAAGGAGAATACTGCCCGAGGCGGATCCCGGTGATGCAGCCTGTGATGTTGTTGTCGCTGATCAACAGATCGGAGGTTCCCTCACCGTTGAACACGGCGACCCCCATGCCATAGTTCGTGATCGTGTTCTCGGAGATCGTCGAGGGGGAGGACGCCGTTACGCCGGCGAACTGGACCGCGTATCCATTGGTGGGGCTGGCCGGTCCCGTGAACGTGTTGTTGTTCACGGTAACATCCTGGACCTTCGGCCCCCAGATGGATCCGTCTCCATCTTCGGCCACGAAATCGTTGTCGGTGATCGTCAGGTTCGTCGCGCCAGCGGCGCCCACGGAGATACCCGTGCTGGCGGCCCCCGTGGTGTCAAACTTGTTGTGAGAAAGGGTCACCCCGTCCTCGCCGTGGGTCAGTTGAAGGAGGCGTCCCGCTGTTCCTCCGACGATTTCGAAGCCATGTCCAGCCGCACCACCGAGCGTGAAGCCGTCCGCATCGACATCGATGCCGCACTGCTGCCCGCTGGGAGCGTTTCCAACGTTCTCGATCGTCGTTACGTCCCTTCCGTTCGTTGATTTTAGCGTCAGGTTCGCCTTGTCAATAAGCAGGCTCTCCTGATACGTCCCATTCCCGACTTCGATCGTGTCCCCCGCCAGTGCTGCGGCAAGTGCTCCAGTGATCGTGTCCGAATAGGCGATGATGGAGAAGCCAGGATGATCTACTGACACGTTTTGCGTCGTTGAGGTAGTTGTAGCTGTCGCATACCACGGGATGAAGTCAACGTTGTCGCTGACCTTGCCTCCCGCCGCTGCAGCACCGTGGGGATTATTGGCCTCGGTATCGGGGTCAGCTCCTGTGGCATCGCCCCAGTAGTTGTACTTGGCATCAAGTCCGATAGCATCCATGTTGTCCAGGGCTCGTCCTGGTTCCAGGAAACTGTTGTAGTTGACGGTAACAGCAGTTACATCACCGCCCCAGTCTCCAATTCGCAGTCCACGACTGTCCCAGCCATCGAACGTATTGCCAGTGACGGTAACATCGTCCATAGAGGTGTCCGTGCCGTCAGCGCGTGTTGTAGTCACGTAGTTCTGAAAATCAGTGACGAATGCCACCATACTGCCAGCATCATTGCCCTGCACATCGTTGTTAGTAAAGACAATAGGCCCTGTCAGATCAAACAGTTCGCTACTGACGATCACATTACTGCCAGCAGTCCTTTCAAAGACATTGTCATCTACTGTTACTGCATCAACGTCGTAGAGTTCAAGATTGCATCCGTTCGCAGCATTCAGTGTGTTGCCGGAGATAGTCCAGCCAGAACTCTTCGCGACCTGAGACGGTCCTGCGTCCGCGTAGATAGCGGTGGACTCCCCGCCTATTGTGATATCGTTTCCGGTTATGGCAAGACCCGTAGCGCCCACGCTGATATATATACCATGAGCGCCCAAGCCTATGGTGTTAATCGTGAAGCCATCAACGGTGATGTCCGAAGCTTGAATCTCCACGCCGCACCCTGCAGCTGGCTCAATAGTAGCACCAGGCGCCCCCTGTAAGGTCAGCGCCTTGTCAACGACGACGTTTTCGGCGTAGTTCCCCGCCGCCACGTTGATGGTGTCGCCAGCCAGCGCTGCATCGATTGCAGCCTGGATGGTCGCATGGTCAGCAGGCACATTGATCGTTGCAGCCAACCCCGATAGTGCTGCAACGGCCACAACGGCCAGCGCGATTCCTCCGATACTCAGCCAACGTTTCGTACCCATCTTCACCCCGCCTCCCTGTTCTCTTGCGTTCCACAACCGCCTACCGCACGTCTCTCGCGCTACAAAGAAACGGACTTGCGCTTGCGCAAGTCCCTCACATCAATGAATCACTGCAGCATTTCGACATCTTATCTGATGCCCCTTTTGAACGCGCCATCCTCAACGGATTCGCTTTCATTTTACCGTCCGTATCCTTTGCGAGTCAAGTTTTACCCCCCTTAGACTCTGTCGTCCGAATCGAGCGATGGACTTGATGACCGAGCACACGCCACAGGGACTACCGGAACTGCACCTGCAACAACGGATTTCCAGGGCCGGCTTGCACCACCCTCGGGATGGTTCTACCATTGCCCTGGAGGGATGACCGAATGGCAAGGAACCGGTCTCGAAAACCGGCACGCCCGCAAGGGCCTCGGGGTTCGAATCCCCGTCCCTCCGCCACGGTGTCTCGGCTTCGCCGAGCCATTACGTTTTCCTGCGCCAAGGCGCAGGAAAGCCGAGCGGGCTGCGCCAAGGCGCAGGAAAGCCGAGCGGGTTGCGCCGAGCCATTGTGTCTTGGCTCCGCCAAGCCATTGCGTTTCCCTGCGCCAGAGCGCAGGGAAGCCGAGCGGGCTTCGTCAAGGCGCAGGGAAGCCGAGCGGGCTTTGCGGAACGCACGGGTGCCTGGCGTAGCGTGGATGCATGTTAGGATGACAAGAGAAGAAGCCGGTTTCGCGAAGCGAAACCCGCTATTCTCAAGGGGTCTTCGAGATCCAGTGGAGATTGAAATCAGGAACTAGCGGTTTCGCGAAGCGAAACCCATTGTTCTCAAGGGATCGTCGAGATCCCTTGAGAACACATGCGCCCGTAGCTCAGCGGATTAGAGCGTCGCACTGCGGCTGCGAAGGTCAGAGGTTCGAGTCCTCTCGGGCGTA
>JBARQW010000200.1:0-2748 GCA_049643905.1 Bipolaricaulia bacterium | reverse complement strand
TCCGGGTAGAGCTGGAGACGATCGGCGCGCAGGGTGTACGGCTGAGATCGGAACGGCAATCCGCAGCAATCGCAGGTGGTCACTTCGGCCTTGTGGACCTCGATCAGGCTCACCTCTCCTGCTTCGTCAAACGTGATCTGACCGGACTCGCCGCGGAAGTAGAGGATGTGCTCCTCTCCCAGCGAGTTGGTGAATCGGCTCTCTCCCTGGAAGTTGCCGGCTTCGAGGGAGCGGGGGAATGTCCCGCCCTCGCTGACGTCTAATACGGCAGCTAGCTGATCTCCGGTGAGCGTCAGCTCCTCCTCGAATTCGAGGCGAACGTCCCCTGTCGCCTCGAACTGCCATTGCCCGTCGGATCCACGCTGGAGATCCAGCGCGTCGGCGGACAGCCGGAGGCCTTCGATCTCCGCTGACACGGCGCCCCTAGCCTGCACAACGGTTCGATCGGAAGAAACGAACAGCTCGTCTGCGTTGAGAGTCAGCGGGATCTCGTCGGCGTGGATTGGAGCCGCGACGAACGCCAGCGCAGCAAGAAAGACGCCGAGACCGACGCCCACGACTGCTCGCACTCCTCTCATCCTGCCCCCCTGGCGCGCATCTTGTCAGGATAGCCTGTCGAGGATTGCCCCGGCAATGCTGCCCGACCAGCAATCGGCAGGAAGTACAATCCGGGTCATGCATGTGACGCTCGTGCACGAGTATGATCCGCGCTGGCCCGATCAGTTTCGGGAGTTGGCCTCGCTCCTGGAGCGGGAACTCGCCGGACTCTTCCTTCGAATCGAGCACGTGGGAAGCACGGCGATTCCTGGGATGACGGCGAAGCCGATCATCGATCTCGTCGTCGTCATCGAGCCCGCGCGGCTTCCCGAGGTGATCGAACGGCTGGCCGCGTTCGGGTTCCAGCACGAGGGAGATCGCGGGATTCCCGGTCGCGAGGCGTTCCGGCCGATCGAAGGGACTCCGGCTGCATCACTTCCCAGGCAACACCTCTACGTTTGCCCGGAGGGGAATCGCTCGCTCGAGGAGCAGCTGGCGTTCCGCGACTTCCTTCGAACGCATCCGGATCAGGCTCGGCGCTTGAGCGCCCACAAGCGTGCACTCTGCATCGAACACGACAACGACAAGGATCTCTACATCGCCGGGAAGTCGGAGATGGTGCGGGAGATCATTCGCCTTGCGATGCCAGACGGGGCTTGCCTGGCGCCGTAGGTCGGTTGACGCGCAGCCACTCGTACATCAACGTTCCTCCGGCGACAGCCACGTTCAGGCTCTCGGCTCCTCCGAGAAGCGGGAGGCCGACGTAGTCGGTGAGCATCTCACGTAACTCGGGACCTAGGCCGCGCGCCTCGTTGCCCAAGATCAGCGCGACCGATCCGACAAGCGCATCACCCTCCCACACGACCTCGCCCTGACTGGCATCGGCGCCAACGGCTCGGTATCCAAGATGCTCGAACCAAGGCCACAGGACGTCGATGTCATCGACACGGGCGAAAGGAATCGTGAACAGCGATCCCATCGTCCCGCGAACCGTCTTCGGGTCGAACGGATCGACCGACGGTTCGAGCAAGACAACGGCCCGTGCGCCGACTGCGTCGGCGCTGCGGATCAGCGTGCCTAGGTTGCCGGGGTCTTGCAGCCTGTCGAGGACGAGGATCAGGCCGGGCGAGGGCTCATCCAGAGCCTCGACTTCTTCGAGGGACCACTCCAGATCGCGCAAGGCGAAGGTCCCGGCCATGCCTTGAGAAACCTCTCGCTCGGAGAGCGTGTCGAGGACGTGCGCCGCGACGGAGGTCGTCTCGGCTCCGGTTTCGGCAAACGTCTCCAGAAGGCGACGGGCCGTCTCCCCGACGAACAGCTCCTCGCAGTAGAAAAGCTCGTGCGACCTGACCTTCGGTCTGGCCGCTTCATCGTGCATCCGCGCGATGGCCATCGACAGCAATTGCAGCCCCTCGACAAGGAAACGGTTCTGCTTGTAGCGATGTTTGCGCTGCGTCAGCTTGCGCGCTTCAACGATCCGCGTGTTCCTGACCGACGTGATCGGCGGTTGTGGCCTATCCATGGCTTCTGCTCTCCCGGACCGAGTGTACCGGAAGCCGGCTACACTCAGCCCAACGCGTCGACCAGCGCATCGACGCAGGCGCCGCACCCCTGGACGAGCTTTCCGTGCAGCGAGGAATCGACGGACACCCAGCGGAACGCGTAACGAAATCCCTGATCTCCTCCATCTCCCGTCACGGTGTGTTCGAACGCGCCGGGCGGCCCGTCGGACGCCTCGATCAAGAAGAAGCGCTGCTCCTCGTCCTGATACCATGTCATCCAAAGCTCCCGAACGACGCGCACGCCGACGATTCCTGTCTCCTCGCGCACCTCACGCACGGCGGCTTCCTCGAATGTCTCCCCCACGTCGACTGCACCCTTTGGAACTTCCAGTCCAGGCTCGTCGTGGCTGTCGAAGACGAGGAGACGAGGCTCCGGGCCGTCGGTGCGAACGAGGTAGCTGAACGACTTCCTCGACGTCACGGCCCTAGTCAGGCTCCGCCATTGCCCGTTTGACCAGGCTCTTCAGCGATCGCTTGAGACCGGTCGGCTTGATCGTCTCAAAGGTCACGGTCTCGCAGCCGTTGAAGCGCGCAAAGGCAACGAGCGCTCTTGCCAACGGCAGGAACAGCTCGTCGAACTGATCGAAGGCAGGCTCGAATCGGAGCGCCCGAACGACGAGCGTCTTGGACTTCCGGTCGGCCTTGGGAT
>JBARQW010000199.1:0-4031 GCA_049643905.1 Bipolaricaulia bacterium | reverse complement strand
ACGATCCGACGACGGCCACGATCCTCGTCTCGCGAAGGATGATTCGGCGGTAGATGCGGGCGATCGGACGCAGCAGCGGCCAAGCCCTGTAGATGCCCCCCCAGAGGAGTCTCCGTCTTCCGATCGGCGTCAGCAGCAGACGTGCAGGGCTGTGGATTCGTGAGCGTGGGCCCATGTCCACCCCATAGTATCGGTGGCATCTCCACAACGGAAGGGCTGGGATCTCACGTTCTGCTCGCGGCGCTCGAGTCGGTCGGTTCTTCTCGAGCGACTCGGGAGATGATGGGCTTGAATTTGCCGCCCGGGGCCAACTCCAAGACATCGACCTCGCGAACCGACACGCGCAACGCTGGATGAACGGCCTTTGCCGATTCCTCGATGCCGCGCCACAGATCCCTCGTGTACTTCGGCCCGGGGATCACGTTCACGATCACGAAATCGAGATCTTCTTGGACGATCTGGAATTGCTCGATCACCTGGAAGAGCTCGTTGCCTATCTCTTCTCCGGGTAGGAGCCCGAACACGATGTCGTTCACGCGTCGCGGCGAGATCTCTCGACCGTCCGGAAGGAGGAAGAAGTCCTCCTCGCGACCTTCGACGAGCCGGATCGAGGTCCCTCGGAAGCCGCACGAGCAGGCGGTTTGATCGAGTAGCGCAGCGCGATCCCGGATCTCGTAGCGAATGAACGGCATGGTGGTGTTGAAGAGGTTGGTGAGAAGAACACGGCCCACCTGACCCCGAGACGCCGGTTCGCCGTCCTCGTCGACCACTTCGAGGACGCTCGTCGCGGAGTTCACGTGCATCCGGTCCGGATCCCTCGGGCACTCCCACGCGACGTTTCCTACCTCTTCGCAGTTGTAGTAGTCAGCGACTCGGCATCCGAAGGCGTGATTGAGCTCCGCCCGTACGTGCGGGAAGAGCGTCTCGGCGAACGATATGACGACTCGAGGCCGAGGAAGGTCCAGACCAAGTCTCCTCGCCTCCGCCACCAAGGCCCACAGACTACTCGGCCGACCTTCGACGACATCCGGACGAAGTCGAGACATCGCCGCTGCTTGCTCCGCAAGCGGTGTCGTCCTGAAAATGCGCTTGATGCGGACGAGCCCAAGACGCTGTGCGATGTCTGAGCCCTGCGTGTACGCACCGACATCGGCGATCGTCAGGGGGAATCGCAGTCTGACCGAGCGCCGAAACGAGTCGAGCAGCGTCACCTTGCGGAAGAGCGCTTCACTTCGATTCGCGTAGACCGTTAGCGGCCTCCCCTGTGTCCCGCTCGTGCTCCGTCGATCGAGCGACCGCTCGTTCGCCCCCTCCCGCAAATGCAACGTCTCACCGCTTGCGAAAAGCGCCCTCTTGTCGGTAATCGGGAATCGACGAAGGTCCTCGATCCGGCGAAGGGCTTCAGGCCCCACACCGGCGCGGGAGAACGCGACGCGATAGAACGGCACATGCTCGGCCGCATCCGATACGATAAAACGAAGCGCCCGGAGAACATCGCGGTCGGTCTTCCTCAGCTTGAGTCGGGCAATGCGACCGATCGCCCGCATCGCTCTCCCCTCAACCATAGGGGGATTCCGTCCGACTCTGGGCGACCGATCGAACGATTCTGAGCTTTCCCGAAGCCTCCGGCGGAATCTCCGACATATACTCGACCGAGACGTCCAGCCCGGGGTCCAGTCCGCGAAGCGCGCCGGTGATTCGCTCACCCAAGTCCGCGGCATGAGGCTCACGTGGAACGACCAGGATGTTGACACGCCCCGCCGGATCCTGCTCCACCTGATACCTCCGCACGTCAGAAACCTCGATGTCGTCATCTCGCTGCCCGGCCTGTACGACCAGGCTGTTCACGGTGCGAGGAGAAACCCGCCTCCCGGAACTGAGAAGCAAGAAGTCGCCGGTCCGGCCCGCCAGCAAGGACATCGATGCCCCGTCGTGGCCACAAGCGCATCGCCCCCGCGGGAGAAGAGCCGCACGGTCGTCGAGCCGGTAGCGGATGAACGGCATCGTCCGATTGAACAGGTTCGTGACGACCACGCTTCCTTCCTCTCCGGGATCGAGCGCACGGCCTTCCGCGTCGACCGTTTCGACCACGCAGCCATCGGTGTTGACGTGCATGACTCCGGGCGTACGAGGGCACTCCCAAGCGACGTTTCCTACCTCCTCGCAGTTGTAGTGGTCGGCGACCGGACATCCGAACGTCGCGCGCAGAAGCCGCCGAGTGGAGGGCCGGAGGATCTCCCCGCGGGCGACCACGAGCCTGGGCCGATGATCGGCGACTCCGCCTGACGCCTGGAGAACCTCGGCGACGAGCTCGAGACACGACGGATGCCCCATCACAACCTGCGGAGCCGCTTGCAGAAGTCGCCGCGCCTGCTCTTCCACGGGAAGCGACCGTGCGATCTTCGTGACACGGACAAGTCCGATCCTCTGCGTGAAGTCGCCGCGGTGAGTCCCAAGGCGGATCAGCCCGGCGCCGACCTCGGCAATCGTCAGAGGGAACGAGAAGCGCCCGCTTCGAGTCAGAGCGCGAAACAGGAGGACCCGCCGATAGAACGCCTCGGATCGGCTCATGTAGATCGTGAGTGGCATGCCCGTCGTTCCGCTCGTCTGGCTCGTTCTGCAGGAAGCCCGATCCGTCCCTCGCCGAAGTGACTCCGATCTTGCGGATCCGAGATACGTCTCGCTTGTCGTCACGGGGATCGAAGCCAGATCCGCCGCCGTTCGGATGCTCGAAGGAAGGACGCCGGCCGCGTCGAGCCGTTGCCTGAAGAGGGGCACGTTCCGGTACGCGTCGGTCACAAGGCCCCTGCACGCCATGTCAATGAGCCTCCGGCTCTTCGGCGTCGCAAACCGGACGACACGGCCCACGGTCTTCACGACCCGCTCCCGCCGACCGTCCCGGTCGCCCGATCGACCCGACTCGTCACCTGTTTCGGTTTCCCCTCGGACGCAAACTCGCCGGCGTCGACCTCGTCGACGCGAACATGGATCGCCGAGTGGAGCCTTCGAGCCGACGCGTCGACGCCGTCCCATAGATGCGGGTCGTAGGCCGGACCGGGAACGACGCGAACGACGATCAACTCGCAGGTCTCCTGGACAATCTGGAAGCGCCGGATCGCCTGGTAGAGCTCGTTGCCGAACATCTTGCAGGCAAGCGCCCCGGCGATCGCTTCGTAGGCCTCCCTCGGGGAGATCTCGCGTCCGTCGGGGAGAAGGAAGAAGTCCTCGTCTCGTCCTTCCACAAGCCGGATCGACGTTCCTCGAAAGCCGCAGGAGCAGGCCTCTTCATCAACGCGAGCCGCTCGATCCCCGATCTCGTAGCGGATGAAGGGCATCGTGCCGTTGAAGAGGTTCGTGATGAGGACCCGGCCGACCGTACTCGCGGGTGTGCGGTCCCCGCGCTCGTCCACGATCTCGAGGGCCGTGGTCGCCGGATTCACGTGCATTCGTTCCTCGTGTTCGGGGCATTCCCAAGCGACGTTGCCGGACTCCTCACAGTTGTAGTAGTCGACGACTCGGCAACCGAAGGCCGTCTCGAGTCCACGGCGAACGTGGGGGAAGAGGACTTCGCCGAACGAGACGACAAGGCGTGGACGACGGAAGGACAACCCCAGCCGTTCCGCTTCACCCGCCAGTGCCCACAAACTGCTGGGGCGGCCCTCGACGAGTGCCGGAGAGAGGCGGCTCATCTGCAGCGCTTGATCGGTGATCGGAGGCGTCCTGAAGATCCTCTCGATTCGCACCAATCCGAGGCGCTGAGCGATGTCGCTCCCAAGCTTCCCGTGTTCCACACCCACATCGACAATCCTGAGGGGGAATCGGAGGCGGGCATTCCGGCGAAACGAGTCGAGAAGGGTCGCCTTTCGGAACAAGGCCTCGGACCGATTGGAGAAGACGGTGAGCGGTTCTCCGGTTGTCCCCGTCGTGCTCCGCTGCCGCAGGATGCGCGGATCGAGACCGCGCCGGAGATGTCCCTCGTGCCCACTCTCCAGGAGCTCGCTTCGGCGGACAATCGGAAGCTGCGGTAGATC
>JBARQW010000198.1:0-12317 GCA_049643905.1 Bipolaricaulia bacterium | reverse complement strand
TGATCTCCCCCTGCAAGATCATCCGCGCCGCGATCGCGGCAGGAAGACCAACAAGACGCGACATTGAGGAGTCGCCGTTCGGGATCCCGTAGTCGACCATCGTCGAATACGTCTTCTCGGTACGGTCGGGATACTCGGCGATGAACTCGTGCTGCATCACCAGCATGTCGCGCTCTCCGAGCGCATACCTCATCTTCGCCATCATCCGTGACGCGACAACGTCGAGATAGGTGTTGACCTGCGCCGGGTTCGGATCGTCCCCGAGAAGGCCAAGCCATTCGAGATCGGCGATCGGCTTTGACGCGGCGTCCATTCCGAGACGGTTGGCAAGGTCCTGCTTGAGGTCCGTCCCGTCGGAGTCAATCAGACGCGCGATCAGCCGGCCGTAGGTCAGTCCGGCGATGTCGTCGCGCTCAACCTCGTCGAGCAAACCGAGATCGACGATCGCCTTGAGCGTTTCGCACCAGCCGGGATAACGGAGCGTCCCGCGGAACATGCTCTTCACGGTGGGGATGCTGTAGCTCTCGACGTAGGGCATCGAATCGCGGTTCGGGTAGACCTCGAGATCGCCGAACCCAACAATCTTGCATGGCCAATGATGGGCGAACAGCTCCGGACCGGGCACGTCAACGATCTCGCCGTCCTTAAGGTACTTGGCCGGGTTCTTCCCGGCCATCACCACGCCGCGCGGTGCCCATGAGAACTTGTAGCCCATCGGGTTGTCGTTCGCCTCGGGAGCCGGAAGCCCGCCGGTGTTCGAAGTGAACGAGACGAGCGTGCCGCCGTCTTCGGCGATCTTGTGAATCACCTGCATCGCCGACATGTGATCGATTCCCGGGTCGACGCCGATCTCGTTCAGCAGAATCACGCCAGCCTCTCGGGCCGGTCCGTCGAGAGCACGCATCTCGTCCTTCACGTACGAGGTGGTCACCATCGGCCTGCGATGCTTCACACAGAGGCGGGCGACCGTCGGATGGTGAACGTAAGGAAGAAGACTGACCGACAGGTCGTGCGACGCAATCAGCTCCTCCAATCCGCCTTCATCCTGCACGTTGAGCGCGATCGCCGTTCCGTTTGGCGCTCCGCCGATCAGAGCCTCGGCCTTTGCGAGCGTCCGGCTGGCGACGGTCACGGTGAATCCCTCGGTGTCGAGCAAGTAGCGCACGTGCGGACCTGCGACCAACCCCGCTCCGAGAATGAGCACGCTGTTCACGATCGACTCCTTGCCGTACGGCCTCTAGGCCGAGGGGAGGTGCTTCTCCAAGTACCGATATTCCGGTGTCAGGCGCCCACGATGGGCGATGACGGCTCGCTTCAATTCCTCCGGGAGGTCGAGCGTCTCGAAGCCGCACGAGTAGTCGGCGTCCGCGATCGCTGGAACGAACTGCTTCAGGATCCGGCTGAAGTAGATCGACGCCTCCCTCGGAAGCTCGCTGGGGAGAATGTCGACGGCCATCACGACCGGACCTGGCCCTTCGACGCCCGAAACCGCACGATCCTCCGCGGGGAGATAGACGTAAACCGGATCGTCCGGCTCCATCGCCTTCACCGTCGTCTCGACGCCACCTTCGACGTCACACGTGATATCACCGATCACACGCAGACGTGGCTGACCCTCGGCGAACAGGCTCCGGATCGCGTCCTTCGTGACCAGTCGCGGGTACTTCGGCTCCCAGTAGATGCAATTCACAAGGACATGAATCCGAGGCAAGTACCGTTCGAAGGCGCCGCGATACCGCTCCGGATGATCGTAGTACTCCTGGAGATCGAACGGTTGCTCAGGATCGAGTCGGAGAACCGTGTCCTCCTCTCGGAAGATGACCTTGACGATTGGCGCCTCCTCGTCGAGAGCGGAATCCCAGAGAAGATCGGCCGGAAAGATCTCTGCAATTGGTAGCAGATCGAGGATCTCTTGTGCCCCGTTTGAGACGTTCCCGTACCCGGCGATGCCGAGGACGAGCGGCGATACCGCGTCGGGGAGACCGTCCTTGAGAACTCGTTCCCCCACAGCCCGGACGGCGCTCTTCGCCGCCTCGAAGCTCGAATAGGCCGACGCCTGTTCGATCTCCTCGAAGGGACTCCGAATTCCTTCCCACGAGAGACGCCGGCCGAGGGCCCAGAGCGTGTCGATCGCCCCGGCATACCCGGCGTAGTTCCCGAAGAAGATCAGGCGACGACCATTCTCGTCAACGATTCGCTCGTAGTCGATGATCGTGCACCCCAGATCGAGGGCCCGCTGCAGCATCGGCATGTTCGTCGGCTGCCCCTTGACCGTGTGCGAGAAGAAGACGTAGACCACCCCACGCTCCAGAATGGCGGTCGGGATCTCCTTCAAGCCGATGATGATCGGGCAGTCGTCCAAGTGCTCCACGACCTCCAACCCGGCGGTACGGTACTCGTCATCGGAGAAGGCCCGCCTGCCCGAGGATTGAACGAGGAACCCAAGATCTGCCTCGGCGGAGATCTCCTTCAGGTCACCGGGAACAAGCGGGGCACGCCGCTCCCAATCGTACATGTCCTCTCGCCGGATGCCTATCCTCCGAACCATCTGTTCGAACCTCCCCTAGGGCGATCTGTGCGGGATCGTGGGAGTATACCCAACAAGCGCTGCGCCGGGAGTGCTTCGATGCATGCAGCAATTCCGCGGTCCGTGAGCCAAGAACCGGCGCGTCGGCTCAGCGGGCGCCCCAGCGCTCGAACGCACCCTTACCCTCTTTGGTGAAGAAGAGCCACGGTTGGATCTTGTCCATCTCGTGATGCAACGTCACGCCATTCTCGTCCATGAACGCGCGCACCGCTTCCACCAGTGCCTTGACATCATCGGGCTCCATGTCGGGGGAGAGCCGAGCGGCTTCTTCGAGCAACTCGGCGGGGACACCGAGCAGTCGCAGCTCCTGCTCGCTCCAGTGCGCGGTCGCCGGCCACGAACCCCTGACCAAGAAGAGCAGCTTGACGAGGGATCTCGCCGCGTCAGCGTAGAGGAACGTCAGGTTCAGCCGATGTCCGTCCCGCTTCCCCGTCTTGCGCGCACGCCCCAATCGGTAAAGGAAATCCAGATAGTGAACGGTCATCCGTTCTCGACGCACGTCCTCCGGCAACGCCGCGAGTCGTTCGATGATCGGGGCGATTCGGCTCTCCGGATCGTGCAGCACCACCGCGTGCTGATAAGGGAAGTGGAACAGGTCGTGCGTCGATTGCGTGAGGGCGACGAAGTCGCTCCACGGAATGAGGTAGAACTCGTGGTCGACGACCTTCGGTTCGTCCTCCTTGAAGGCGAAGGTCTGTCGCTCGTCGTCGGGCGTTCGCTCGTAGACGGCGTCTTCGACGATAACCTCGATATCGTAGTCCGCCAGCGCGTCCCGGTACGGCCGTGTCGCCGAACCGACGACGTAGAGCCCGATGACGCCTTCCCTGTCCAGATAAGGCTTGATCAGTTCGCGCGCGCGGTCCACCATCGCCCCCTAGCTCCCCGGAAGTGAAAGGCCCGCGATCGCGAGCTGGTGGGTGGTACAGGGCTCGAACCTGTGACCTCATGCACGTCAAGCATGCGCTCTCCCAGCTGAGCTAACCACCCAACGTTCGTGGAGGCGGCGAGCGGATTCGAACCGCTGAGTCAGGGATTTGCAGTCCCTTGCCTTTCCGCTTGGCTACGCCGCCAAACCGCCGGCGATTATACGGCGCGTCCGAAACCCGGTCAATCGCCGGTTTCGGGATTGGTAGGCGTTCTCGGCCCCTCGCCGCCGGGAATCCAGGCCGATACGTCTTGCACCTTTTATATTTTGTGTTATGGTTTTCATAGACGTCCTGAGATTGAACGCAGGGGACTCGGTAAAGCCACTGCATCTACCTCAGGGAGTTGGAGGGGCGGACAGCGTTCGTCAGGACGGTGATTCATGGGCCGGTGTGCAGTACAAGAAACCATCGGGTGTTCCACGATGGAACGATTGCCGTCACCGTGCCCGGACGGCGCCGTGAAACCTCAAGGACAACCGCTCACGGCGCCAAGTAGGACATCGTCGATCCTCACGCTGCGCGTCCGCCCCTCTTCCTCACTCCATCGACCGTTCGGATTGATCAACGACGATCTCAAGCCTCCCTGTGGCGCAGGCTCATGAGATAGGTGAACTCGACGCCGTCGCTGTAAATGGCCGCCTCCGCGTCAAACTGCCGCGCACACGCCGCAGCCAGCTCCTCGGGAACCGTCGGGAAGGCGAGCGGTGTCTGGGAATCTCGTGGAGCATAGTTCCGGATCCGCCGTTGCCAGCTACGCGGCAGCAGGCGGAAGAAGCTCATGCCTCGGTCTCGGCCGTCTGGCTCGCGTCTTCGCGCTTCGAACGCTCGAGAACCTCCTCGATCGCTCCGGCCATGTAGAAGGCCTGCTCCGGAACGCCGTCCAATCCGCCGTCGATGATCATTCCCACTCCGCGGACGGTCTCTTCGAGTTTCACGTAGACGCCAGGCCGGCCGGTGAAGTTCTCGGCCACGCGCATCGGCTGGCTCATGAAGCGCTGAATCTTGCGCGCTCGGCGAACGGTGAGCTGGTCTTCCTCCGAAAGCTCATCCATTCCCATGATCGCGATGATGTCGCGCAGATCCTCGTAGCGCTGGAGAATCTCGAGCGTCCTTCGCGCAACGCGATAGTGATCGCCTTGGACCACCCGAGGATCGAGCATTGTCGAACTCGACGTCAGCGGGTTCACGGCCGGGTAGATCCCCTTCTCCACAATCGTGCGATCGAGAGTGACCGATGCGTCGAGATGGGAGAAGACGGTCGCGGGAGCCGGATCGGTGTAATCGTCTGCCGGCACGTAGATCGCTTGAACCGACGTGATCGATCCCTTCTTCGTCGACGTGATTCGCTCCTGAAGCTCGCCCATCTCGGTCGCCAGCGTCGGCTGATAGCCCACCTCGGATGGCATGCGGCCGAGCAAGGCCGAGACTTCGCTCCCGGCCTGCGCAAACCGGAAGATGTTGTCGATGAACAGGAGGACGTCTTTCCCCTCCTCATCGCGGAAATACTCGGCGACCGTGACACCGGTGAGGCCCACGCGGAATCGTGCCCCGGGCGGCTCGTTCATCTGCCCGTAGACGAGTGCCGTGTTGGCGAGGACGCCGGCCTCCTTGAAATCGAGATAGAGATCGTTCCCCTCACGCGTCCGCTCCCCGACACCGGCGAAAACCGAGTAGCCCTCATGTTCGTACGCGATCGAACGGATCAGCTCCATGATCAGAATCGTCTTGCCGACGCCCGCTCCACCGAACAGCCCGATCTTTCCGCCCTTCGGGAACGGGGAGATCAGGTCGATCACCTTGATCCCGGTTTCGAAGATCTCGGTCTCGGTCTCTTGATCGAGGAGTGTCGGCGCTTTGCGATGAATCGAGTATCGCTTCGCCGTCTTCAGTGGGGGAAGCCCGTCGATCGCTTCGCCGACGATGTTCATCAGGCGGCCGAGCGTCTCCGGTCCGACCGGTACCGTGATCGGTCCGCCGGTGCTGAGAACGGGCGTTCCACGGGAGAGACCGTCGGTCGAATCCATCGCGATCGCCCGGATGATGTCGTCTCCGAGATGCTGGGCGACTTCGAGAACTAAGTCGCTCTCCCCCTCTCGCTCGATCCTCAGCGCGTCGTTCACGCGTGGGAGCTGCCCCCTCTCGAATCGAGCGTCGATCACCGGACCCTTGATCTCCGTAACCGTTCCGACCGCATGCTGTTCCGCCATCGTACGTCTCCCCGTGTTCCGTCTATCTATCTCGGAGGGCCTCTGCCCCGCCTATGATGTCCGCAATCTCGCGTGTGATCGACTGCTGTCGCGCCTTGTTGTAGCTCAACGTGAGCGTCTTGAGAATGTCCTCCGCGTTATCTGTCGCGTTCTTCATCGCCTGGCGCCGGATCGCATCCTCACTCGCCTTCGTCTCGAGAATCGCCTCGTAGAGCTTCCCTCGCAGAAAGGTCGGCAGCACGTCGTCGACGAGTTCGCTTGCCGTAGGCTCGCTGAGCGCATCGTTGTCTTTCGGTTCCGCCGCTATCGGGAGGAACCTCTCGACGACCATCCGCTGCTTTAGGTCCGAGACGAACCGCATGTAGACGAGGTCTATCCGGCAGACCTGTCCGTCTCTGTACAGCCCGATGAGGTCGTCGGCCATCTTGACCGCCACCTTGTACGTCGGCGCATCGTACAGACGGCTGTAGCTTCGAAGCGGCTCGACGCCGCGTCGCTCAAAGTGCAGGTGTGCCTTCTCTCCACCAGCGAGGAGCCGGCCGGCCGGCCCGGCCTCCCTCAGAAGGTCGCCAGCACGGCGATTGAGGTCCCCCTTGTAGCGCCCGCAGAGACCGCGATCGGCGTTCAACACCAGAATCCCGGTCTCGGCGCCCTTGTTTTCGACGAGCAGGGGATTGCGTTCGCCTTCGGCCGGAAGCCGCCCGATGGCATCGACGAGGAACGACTCCAGCGCCGCCATGTAAGGACGCGTCTGCTCGAGCCGCCGTTTCATCCGAGCGACCTTTGTCATCGCGATCGCGTTCATCGCCCGCGTGATCTGGGCGATATCCTCGATGTTCCCGATCCGCCCCTTGATAGCGCGCACATGTTGTGCCACTGCTAACTCCCTCTACTCCTTGGAGAACATCGCGCAGGCGATGTTCTCGCCCGCGATCTTTGAGATCGCGCTGCGATCGATATGAGATCGCACAGCGACCGTCAGGTCGCGCGCTAGCCTCCGAGTCTCTCCTTGAATTCCCCGACCGCTGTGTTGAGCTTTTCTCGGAGATCGCCGGTCAGCGCTTTCTCTTCTCGCAGGCCGTCGAGGATCTCCGCGTGCTCGTCGTGCAGGAAGCGGAGCCATTCCTCCTCGAAGGGACGAACGGCCGCAACCTCGATGTCGGCGAGGTGGTTCTGGATCGCGACAAACAGAGAGACGATCTGTTCTTCGACCGGCATCGGCGCGTACTGGTCCTGCTTCAGGATCTCCATCAGACGGTCCCCACGCGCAAGCTGAGCCTTCGACTGGTCGTCGAGGTCGGCCGAGAACTCGGCGAAGGCTTCCAGTTCACGGTACTGCGAGAGCTCGAGCCTCAACTCACCTGCGACCTGCGACATCGCCTTGATCTGCGCCGCGCCGCCGACCCGCGAGACCGAGTTCCCGACGTTGATCGCCGGACGAAATCCCTTGTTGAACAGGTCCGCCTCGAGGTAGATCTGGCCGTCTGTGATCGAGATCACGTTCGTCGGGATGTAAGCCGTGATGTCGTTGGCCTTCGTTTCGATCAGCGGGAACGCGGTCAGCGAGCCTCCGCCGTGCGCGTCCGAAAGTCGGACCGCCCTCTCGAGGAGTCTGGAGTGCGTGTAGAAGATGTCGCCGGGATACGCCTCACGGCCCGGAGGCCGCCGCAGCAGCAGAGACAGCTCGCGATACGCCACCGCGTGCTTGGAGAGATCGTCGTAGATGACGAACGCGTCCCGTCCCCCGTAGGTGAAGTACTCGGCCATCGCGCAACCGGCGTAGGGAGCCAAGTACTGCATCGGCGTCGGAGATTCGGCGTCGGCGACGACGACCGTCGTGTACGCGAGCGCCTCATGCCGGTCGAGGGTTTCGACGATTCTCGCCACCGTCGACGCCTTCTGGCCGATCGCAACGTAGAAACAGAAGACGTCCTCGCCCTTCTGGTTGATGATCGCGTCGATGGCTATCGCCGTCTTCCCTGTCCGACGGTCGCCGATGATCAGCTCCCGCTGCCCACGACCGATCGGCGTCATTGCGTCAACCGACTTGAGCCCGGTCTGAAGCGGCGTGTTGACAGGCTGTCGATTGACGACGCCCGGCGCCTTGAACTCCGTCTTCCGGGTTTCGGTCGTCTCGACCGGCCCCTTCCCGTCGATCGGCAGGCCGAGAGGATCGACGACCCGCCCGAGGAGTCCCTCGCCGACAGGCGTCTCCAACACGCGCCCGGTCCGGCGGACCTCGTCCCCCTCCTTGATCTTCTCGCTGTCGCCGAAGAGGGCCACGCCGACCGACTCCTCTTCCAGGTTGAGGACGAGTCCCTGCACGTCGCCTGGGAAGGCGACGATCTCCGAAGCCATCGCGCGCTCCAGCCCGTAGACGCGGGCGATTCCGTCTCCTACTTCGACGACGACGCCGACCTCCTGCATCTCGAGGTCGTAACGGAACCCCTTGATCTGTTCCTTCAGGATCGCCGTGATCTCGTCTTTGCGGGTTCCTGCCACGTTCTCCTCCCTATCGTTCGAGCGAACTTCTCAACTCGCTTAGGTTCGCGCGAAGCGTCGCATCGATCGTCTTTCCTTCCACTTCAATCCGTGCTCCGGCGAGCAGGCCTTCCTCCAACCGATCTTCCAGATTCACGGCCCGACCCAACGCGGCTTCCAATCGCTCTTTCAGTCGGAGACGGTCGTCGTCAGAGAGCGGCTGCGCAGTGACGACCCGGACCCTTGCGTACTTCTCGGCAGTCGCGCGCGCCTCGAGGAATTCGTCGTAGATCAGGTCGATGTAGCCTTCACGCCGGTTTCGAATCAACAACCGAATCGTATTCGCAACGTAGGTGGAGAGATCCGGAAAGGCGGAGACGACGAGGGCCGTCTTCTTCTCTCGGGAGATGAGCGGGTGCGTGAGGAAGCGCTCGAAGTCCTCGACTTCCTTCATCTCACGGACGACGCTCTGCAGCTCCTCCTCGATCGCCACGACGGTCCCCTCTTCGACGGCCACCGCGTGGAGCGCCCGGGCGTAGCGCTTGGCGATCTCCCTCGACCTCAAGATCTCACCTTTAGCTCTTCTTCGTCGATCTCGGCGACCAGCTGGTCGAGGAGTTTCCGGTGATCGTCGATCTTCACTTCGCGCTCGAGAATCCGTTCCACTCCGAGGATGGCGATGTCAGCGTAGGCCGCTCTCAGATCCCGAATCATCTCGTCGCGTTCCTGCTCCATCCGGACGCGGGCATCTGCCACGATTCGGTCTGCCTCGCCTCTCGCCTTGCCCTTGGCCTCCTCGATCATCTCCGTCGAGCGGCCCTGCGCCCTCTCAACGATCTGGTTCGACCGCTCTCTCGCGCTCGCAAGCTCGCGGGAGCGTTCCTCGACCAGGGCCGCCGCTTCTTCCTCGCTCTCTCGAGCGGACTCCATCCGATTCGCGATCTGCTCGCGCCGCTTGTCGAGGTACGCGATCGCCGGCTTGAAGAGGAAGCGCTTGAGCACGTAGAGAAGAATCGCGAAGTTGATCAGGCTGAACACGAGTGTCCAGTTGATGCTACTGACGATCTTTCCCCACTCGAAGGACACGGTCCCTCCCTAGACGACGAACAAGAGGACGATGGCGACGAGCAGGGAATAGATCCCGGTCGACTCGGTAATCGCCTGACCAAGAACCATCGTGCGCATCAGCGCCCCCTGCATCTCTGGCTGTCGCGCCAGTCCGTCAAGCGCGTGCGCGGCTGCGATCCCTTCGCCGATCGCCGATCCGATCGATCCGATCGCCATGCAGAAGCCGGCGGCAAGATACTTCGCGGCAACAATCAAATCGGCACCGGTGATCGCGACCCCCGCACTCTGTGCTTCGTCCAACATGACTCCTCCCTTTTAACTTTCGACTGCAACGTTGATGTAGGCCACCGCCAGGATGGCGAAGACGAACGCCTGAATGGCTCCGAAAAACAGCCCGAAGACCAACTGAAGAATGGGCGGGAAAATGATGGGGGCGAATTTCACCATGACCACGGTGACCAGGATCGACCCGGCCAGGATGTTCCCAAAGAGACGAAACGCGTGCGACATCGGCTTGGAGATCTCGCCGATGATGTTGAGCGGCAACAGGAACGGGACCGGCTCGATGTAGCTTCGGAAATAACCTCGCGCGCCCTTCGCCTTCACTGCGAGGACCTGCGAAACGACGAAGACCATGAGCGCCAGACCCATCGTGACATTCAGATCCTGCGTCGGAGACATCATGTAGGGGACGACGCCGAGCCAGTTCGACAGCAAGACGAACAGGAACAGCGTGGCGATGAACGGGAACATCGAGACGGCCAGCCGCTCGGACGCGAAGTTCGATGTCAGCTGCCCCTTGATCAGGTCGATGAGAAGATCGAGGCCCGCCTGAACCCGACTCGGCTTCTCCTCGACCGGCTGGCGCAAGCCTCGGCGAAGGAAGACGGCGAGAAGAATGAGAAGCGCCATGACGAGCCAAGACATCAGGATCGTCATGACATCGAAGCGGATTTCGAACCCTGACAAGTTCAAGACGGCAATCCGCTTCTCCCCGAGATGCGTCAGCAGCCCAGCCAGCTGCTCGAACATCAGATCGCTACCCCCGTCCTTCGGCTTGTGAGGTGCAAGTTTACCTGGGAGACTAGCAGGCCTCCACACGCTCCGATCCCGGTCGGTCGGCTGAGAAAGAGAAAGACGGCCGCGAGAAGGACTCCGAGGAGGAGAAACCGACCGACGGACGAGACCGCCACCGCAACCCGTCCGCCTCGTCGGCTCCCTCCGAGAAGGGCCCTCCCGGACTCGACCAACAAGAGGGCATTCGCGGTGTAGAGCGCAAACCCGATCATCATCCCGCCCGCCGCTTCGCGGTATCCTAGCGGGAGCAGGATCACGGCGATCGCGCCGCAGAAAAGAAACGCGCTACCGATTCGCAGCGCCTTGAGCGGTTTGAAGAACTGGAATGAGGGCATGCTCGAGGGAGGACCCGGCTCCGGTCGCTGGTTAGATGGTCCGAATCTGTTTTCCCTTCTCCTCGACGAGAACGTCGACTTCTCTCGAGTACTCGTGGATCGAGTCGTCGTTCTGCTTGTGATGCCGATGGTACTCGTCTTCGGAGATGGACCCGTCCTTCTTCATTTGCTCCAGCTTGTCGTTCGCGTCGCGCCGGACGTTGCGAAGAGCGACCTTCGCCTCCTCCCCGCGCGTCTTGATCACCTTCGTCAGTTCGCCGCGCCGCTCTTCGGAGAGCTTCGGAACCTTGACCCGGATCACGTGACCGTCGTTCATCGGATTCAAGCCCAGGTCGGCGCCGAGAATCGCCTTCTCGACCGCTTCCATCTGCGTCTTGTCGTACGGCTGCACAACCATGAGGTTCGGATCGGGCGCAGCGATGGTGGCCAGCTGCTTGAGCGGCGTCATCGCGCCGTAGTAGTCGACGAGAACGTCTTCGATCATGGCCGGATTCGCTCGGCCGGTCTGCACCTTGACGAGACTCGACTTCAGAACGTCGATCGATCGATTCATGTGGTCCAGCATCTCGCGCCGTATCGTCTCCGGCATGGTGAACACCTCTAAGCGCGCATTGTAGGCCCTACGGTGATTTCGGTCAACGACGAAGGGAACTCCAAGAGCGACATCGTCGCATCATTGGCTTCCGTTGAGGCTCCTCTCGCCGCTTCTGGCTCAAGCGTCCCTCGTAGTCGGAGACCACCGCGACGCGTACCGTTGCGCCCTCCGCTCGATCCACCGATCGCAAAGCGCCATCCTTCTCACGACCCACGCAACGGCTAAGGCAGCCACGCCCGGAACGAAGGCGAGCGCCCAGGCGGCGTCCGTAAGATCCACATCGAACAGACCGGCCGCTGTCGCCGCGAACAAGAGACCGACGGCCACGAGCCAAGCGACGATCCTCCCGTAGACCCGGTCGTACCGCCGCACGGCGATGCGGCCGAGCGCCTCGCCGTGCGACACACCGGTGGCCCGTCGCCGCGCGAAGCGCTCGACAACGAAGACACGAATCCTTGGGCCGCACGCGATCCACTCGCCGACAAGGACGAACGCGACAGGCCCGCTTGCCAGAAGACTCGCAAACGCCCAGATTCCGTCGACGAGCCGAGTGACGACAAGGTAGACGAGGAGACTCGTTCCGAGCGATAGTAGGAGAACCTCAGACTCGGTGCGGCCCCGCGCGGACTCCAGATACGTCACTTCGTTCATCCTACGGCCAAGGATATCCACCTCTGATGGAACGAGCAAGGAGAACTCGGCGTACACGGGGCTCTACCGCGGCCTCGCTTAGACGGTCGGGATCATCTCTGGTGGAGGTGAGCGGATTCGAACCGCCAGCCTCCCGCGTGCAAGGCGGGCGCTCTCCCGGTTAGAGCTACACCCCCAGACTGAAACCTCAGACCCCTCGCGTCTGACTGCGTCGGAGCTTCGTACGGGTCGTCATGATAGCCGCTCACTGCGACCGTGCAACTGCTCGGCGGCGGAGCGGCCGGCCGTTTGTGGACCCCAAACAGGGTCGATACCATGCGAACGAAGGACATGTCCGAACGAATCGAGATCAAGCTGTCCGAGCTTCCCGCCTCCCCCGGCGTCTACTTG
>JBARQW010000197.1:0-3424 GCA_049643905.1 Bipolaricaulia bacterium | reverse complement strand
GCCTCACTTGACGACGGAGGCTTTGCACGATCTGAATAGCCGAGTCCGCATGTTGGATCGTGAACCGGAGGCCGTGGCGCGGGAGTTCCTGAGGCGCGAGCGGCCCGACGAGTAGGCAAAGGAGATCTGATGGATGCGAGCAACGCTTCCGTGGCGAAGCGCGATCATGGCCCCTCTTGGTTGCCGCGCCTCCGCTCGTGGATCCGGTACGGGACGAGCCTGCGAGCGAAGCTCGTCACCCTCGTCCTGGTGATCGTGATCCTCGTAGTCGGTGCGCTGTATTGGTTTGCTTTCCTCTCCCTTCGCTCATCGATCACGGCGATCTACGAACAGCGAGCGCGCAGCGTTGCCTCCGTGATCTCGAAGTCAATTCAGGAGAAGGACTACATCCTGTACTACTCCGACGAACTCGATGCAGACATCGACCGGCTTCTCGAACGATACGAAGCTGTTGTCGGGATCACGACAATCGGCGTCAGTGCGCGAGGATTCCTCGTTGTGGCGAGCACGGATCCGACGACAATCGGCGTCCTGTCCACCGAAGAAGAACAAGAGTTCTTCCAGGGGCTCAAGGGCGTCGAGATTTCACCGGTCCGCGCCGGCGGCGTGTCGTATCTGCGAGCGCACCATCCGATCTTCTCGGGCCCGGACCTGATCGGAGTCGTCGCGGTCGACATGTCGCTCGCCGAACAGGCACGGTTTGTAGCGCGACTCTCCTGGCAGTTTGGCGTGGCGACGATCGTTGGTTCGATCCTGCTTGGCGCGTTCCTGTACGTGGTGTTGAGCGCCCTCGTGACGCGCCCGGTGCGGAGACTGGCTGACGCGATGGGGTCTGTGTCCCAGAGGCACTATGACGTAGAGGTCCCGGTTTCCTTCCGAAGAATCCCGGGAACGCAGCAGCGCGACGAGGTGAGTCGGCTGGTCGATGGATTCAACCTGATGACCAAGGTGATCCACTCCCACGAGCAGGAGCTGATGAAGCTCGTGGTTCTCGACGAGCTGACCGGAGCGTACACGCTCGATCATTTGCGCGCGGAACTCGATCGGGAACTGAACAAGACGAGGCGCTACAAGCATCCCACCTCTCTCCTCATGATCGATGTCCGCGGCCTCGAGTCCCGCACGGAAGCCGAGCGAGATGAGACGCTCATACGAACGGCCAATTTCCTCTTCGGGAACCTGAGGAACGTCGACGTGCTGTACCGCGTGGCCGACGTTCGGTTCGCCTCGATGCTCCCCGAGACGCCGCCCTCAGGGGCGGCCGTGGCCGCCGAACGGTTGCGGACGCTCGTTCCCGATGTGACGGCACAGCTCGACTTCCCAGTGGAGATCGCGATTGCGCACCTCGGGTGGAGCGAGGAGGGCGCACCGGAGATCGATGCCGTGATCGCGCAGGCGGTCGGGCCCTTCGAGAACCTGTCTGGATGAAGCTGCGACGGGCTCTCTGTACGGTGAGCATCGCTGTGCTCTTCTTCGCTTTCGCCGCGTGGGCGCAGTCGGCGGGGGTCTGGGTGGGCGAGATCGAAATCGTCGGCCTGTCCCCGTTCGAAATCTCGTTCCGCTTCACGAACGACGAGAAGGTTCCGATTCAGAACATCGACGGATCCGCGATGCTCATGGATCGCTTTGGGCAGCCGATCGAGCAGATACCGCTGGCGAGGTTCACGGCCGCTCCGGAGGCCGCTCAGACGGTCCACGTACAGAGCCGCTGGGAGTTCCAGCAGGTCGGGATCTACCTTCTCGAGGTCACCCTCGACATCGGAGAAGGTAGGCTCGTCTCCAGCTCCCTCGGGTTTCGCATCTTGCCGGTCAAGCTGCCGCTCGCTCCGGCCGCGGAATCCGACGGGGAGGGTCTGTACACGGTCCATCAGCAGCCGGTGAGCTGGGGCCTCGTTCGCATTCTTGCGCCCGAAGCCTGGGCGATCACGCACGGCGACGCGGACGTGGTCGTGGCCGTGATTGACTCCGGAATCGATTACAGCATCGACCAGATCAAGGGAAGTCTCTGGGTCAACGCCCTCGAGATCCCGGGAAACCGGATTGACGACGATCGGAACGGGTACGTCGACGACGTCCGTGGATGGGACTTCCGCGACGGCGATAACGATTCCCTCAGCGGTTCCGCCCTCCATCACCATGGCACGATCGTTGCTTCCATCATCGCGGCGCAACCCGGAGACCTTCCCATCGTGGGAGTCGCGCCGGGGGTGCGGATCATGGACGTGCGGTTTCTCGATTCGTCGAACACCTTCCGTGCATCGGACTGGAAGACCTTCGCTGAGGCGATTGAGTACGCGGTCGACAACGGCGCCGACATCATCAACATGAGTATCTTCGCCAACGGTCGGCCGCCACGAGACTTCGAGCAGGCGCTCGAGCGAGCGTCTTCTCGGGGTGTCATTATCGTCGGCATCACAGGGAACAAGGGCGACGCGCAGGTGATGTACCCCGGCAAGTACGATTCCGTGCTTGCCGTGTCGGCGACCACGGAGACCGACCTTCTCGCCAGCTTCAGCAATCGAGGCTCCGAAGTCGCGCTCTGCGCTCCGGGCCAGTCGATCACGTCCTTGACAAAGGGTGGGAGAGCGACGACTCAGTCTGGAACTTCTTTCGCCGCCCCACATGTCTCGGGGATCCTCGCACTCCTGCTGTCTGTGGATCCTCACATCTCGCCGGCTGCGGCGGTCGGGATCCTGGAGGCGACGGCGATCGATCTCGGTCCTCGGGGGGACGACGACATGTACGGGAGCGGCCTTGTCAACGCGCTCGAGGCGCTCCGGGCAGCCGGTCGCTAGTCCGAACCAACGGACGGTGCGGTCCAGCCCAGGCGACCTCGAAGGCGATGTCCCCTGCTCTATGTCAGGCCGAGGAGCGAATCGATGCGGTCCCGGTCGAAACCGACGATGATCTCACCATCGATGTCGATAACGGGGACCCCGTACTGGCCGCTCTTTTCAATCATCTCACGCGCCCGATCCGTGTCGGACGATACGTCGATATCCTCGAAGGTGACACCGCTCGTGCGTAGGTGTTCCTTGGCCACCTGACACCACGAGCACGTAGGCGTAGAGTAGACGGTTACTGTGTGTTCCATGAGCCATTCTCCTTGATGAGACATTCGAAGACGGGTCGGAGATTCTCGTTCAACCGATAGCATCGGCGAGAGCCGACCCGTTCTTTGTGCAGCACGCCCGCGCGCTCCAGCTTCGCCAAGTGATACGAGACGGCTGGTTGGCTCAGGTCCACATGCTTCTGAATTTCCTGACACTTGACCTTGCCTTGTGCGAGGAGTTCGACGATTTGCAGACGGGGTTCGCTCGCCAGGGCCGAGAAGATCTCGGCCCACTCCGCTCTTGGATCCCGGCTTGCCATCAATGCTCCCTCCCGTTGAATGAGTGACCTTCGCCCGGCAGCGGTAGCCCAC
>JBARQW010000196.1:0-16907 GCA_049643905.1 Bipolaricaulia bacterium | reverse complement strand
AGCGGCGACGCGGTGCGTCGCCGCTCTTCCCTTTCAGTTCACAACGTCAAGAGCGAACAATGCGCTCTGCGCGGCCTCCGCGGTCTCCCAGGGGCGGGCGTACTCGAAGCGGAGAACCTGCGTGCCGATCGCGAACGCCCGGTAGCGGAAGAGGAAGAGGCCTCCCCCGCCCACCGCCCCGGCGAAAGAGGGATCAGGGAAGTAGTCGGTTCCTGCGATGGGCTCGAGGACGGGGAAGAGGTTTTCGGTGACGTCGGTCCATGCGAATCCGGTCGTCGGATTCCCGAGCAGCGCGACCATGACGGAATCTCCGTTTCGGATGATGGCCTCGGATCCCAGGTCTGCCTCGGTGAGGAGATGGTGAACCCGCAGCGTTGGGCCCAAGAGGGCGAGGCTTCCAGGCATCGTGGAATGCCCATCTGAGGCGGCTGTACTAGCGACGGAGAACGTTGCCAGGAAGCCTCCATCGCTTGTGAAGACCGCGACAGAGTACTCGCCGAACGGGAGCGGCTGTCCCGAGACTTCAGCAAGTTGGACGACGCCGAGCCACAGCTCGACGCCAAGGCGCGGCTCGTAGACCTCCTCGCGGATCACGTCGTCTCCGCTCAGCAAGGCGACGCTCTCGACGAAGATCTGGTCGGATCCGTCGCCGACAATCTCGAGTCCCAGCGTGGCCCCTGCTTGGAACACTCCAGCGTCAATCACCAGACCGAGCAGCGTTTCGTCGACGATGGAGCTCGATTCGGCCGCGGCGCCGACCGCCACGATCGCAACGAGCAGCATTGCGCTCCACGACAACCGTGCGAAGCTTCGAGGGTGTCCCATCAAGATCCTCCTTTGTTTCACGTTCACCGGAACGCGGGCTCCGGCTCGCCGTCAACCTGAACCGTGTTGTAGTAGAGCCGGACGAACGCGCCGTGCGGTGTTCCGCCGACGGACACGTCCGAGCTCATCGGCCAATCGGCGTAGTCGCCCATCGTTGACCAGAGATCCTCGGCAAACGCGACATCGTCGGCGCCGCCGAACGGCAGCATCTCGGATGGTGTGCCGGGCGCCAGCAGGGCGGACGCGACAGCCCCACCGATGACCAGGGCGAGCAAGCCCCATTTCCCGGTCTGTCCCATCGTGTCCCTCCCGAGCCTTGCGGGGAGGCTAGCGGCGTAGCGGGGGCGTGTCAAGGGAAGGAACTCTGCGAAGCCATCGGGCGAGCGGTATCGGAGAGTCCGAGCGGAATCGTCGAGTCGGTCGCGATTGGATCCTGGGATGATTCGAGCTGGATGGAATGGGCAAGGGCAGCGTCTTCGCCGGGCTACATCTTTCCGGTCTGCTTCATCGAGAGGTAGCCCTCGCGAGTGACGATCAGATGATCGAGAACTCGGATTCCGAGGAGTTCTCCGGTCTGCACGAGGCGCTTGGTCAGAGCGACATCCTCAGCGCTTGCTTCGAGCGTACCCGAGGGGTGATTGTGCGCCAGGATCACGGCGGCGGCGCGATCGGTGATCGGATCCGCAAACACCTCCCGTGGGTGAACCTGGCTGGAGTCAAGGAGGCCGACCGTAACCACTCTTGACGTGATCACCTCATTCGCTCCGGTGAGGGAGACGCAGACGAAGTGTTCCTGGTTCTTGCCGCGGATCTCCTGCAGGTACGGGAGCGCGTCCGACGCCTGCTGGACAGTGGCGCGGTCCTGCGACAGGTGGCGCTTCGCGAGCTCGATGGCCGCCACGATCTGACAGGCTTTTGCGTGGCCAAGTCCTCGAATCGATCGGAGCGATTCGACGTCGACGCGATCAAGGCGTCCTCTGTAGTGGCGGAGGATCTTCGCCGCAAGGTGCAGGACGCCCTGTCCCCGGATTCCGCTCCCGACCAGAACTGCCAAGAGTTCGAGGTCGGAGAGCGCAGAAGGACCCTTGGTTGCGAGCTTCTCTCGGGGCCGCTCGATCTTCGGGAGGTCCCTGATGCTCTTCGTGTCCTCTGGATTCCAGCGGAGGCCGGGTGGCTCGTAGATTCTGTCGCGTGGCGTCATGGGTGTGATTATGCAACGATCGTAGCCTACATCAAGACATAGGGTCTGCTCGGTTCTGACAACGCCCCACATTGCCAGCAACGGAATCGAGGATTGCCCCGCCTCGAAAGGGATGGCAGTGCCGCCATCTCGCTCCTGGGGCGCGAGGCGCTGCGCGCGCGGAGATCGCAGCGCCCTACACCCTCGCATCGCAGCAGGGGCGTGTGAGAGGTGACATGAATCGAAAGCCTCGAAGCGTTAGAGAAGGAGGCGGGACGCCCCGAAGGACTGTCTTGGAGGCGCATGCTCCGTTCTTCGCGCTCTTTGGCGAGCGTTTTCCCGGAGAGGGCTCAACGCCCTTCTCCGATCAGCGAAGCCGGGGCGTCCCTGGTGGCATACCGCATGTCTATGCATTTGTAAGACGGATGTCAAGTTTTTGTAGGACTAAGGCAGCAAGGGTTGTGCTACGTGTCCCATGTATTGTGGAATTGCGGCTATGAGTGAACTTTGTCACCCGGTGTAGCCTGTACGTGAGATCATGCCGAAGAAGAACTACCGCATTGTGACGAAGGGAGACGCCGTCCGGCGGGGACGCATCATCGCCGGGTTCACGTCGGCCGAGTTGGCGCAGGCTGTCGGCATCTCACGCCCGATGCTCTCTTCGATCGAGAACGGTGCGGGAACGAGCGTCAAGACGGCGCACAAGATCGTGTCGGCGCTTGGCAGTCCGTTCGACGACCTCTTCGAGATCAACAGCGTCTGAACCGTCTCGGACACGACAGACGCCGCTCGTCGCTCCGATGGCCAGGAGAGACTCACGTACCGACTGCGAGACCTATAGGTCGACTCCGATGTGGGTGATCAGCTGGGTCGCAAGGAGCCAGTCGCCACCGAGCGGAATCACCGGAGGCTCGGATCCTGACGGCTTCCGAAGAACGGAGAGCGCGAGTGCTTGTCCGATCAGTCCGGCATCGGGTGATCCGATGGTGAAGTCGACCGTCAGGTTTCCGCTCAAGAAGAAGTCGCCACGCAGCTCGCTTCCGTGACTCGTCAACCTCCACCCAAGCGGGAAGCTCGCCAGCTCGACCCGCGTCTCCGCGAGGGTATCAGACATGTACCGTCCGCCAACCATCGCCGTAGCGGTCAGCCCACGGCGGGGGATGGATTGAAGAAGGAGATCTCCCTCCACCATGAGGTGCGGGGTGTAGACGCGGACGAGACCGACGTCGGCAAACGGAGCGAACGCAGTGATTCCGGATCCGGCAACGAAGCGCAGGCGCCACTCCTCATCGAGCGTGATCCGTCCGTACGCGCCGACCGTGATCCACCAGCGCACATTTCCTTCCTCGCGGAACGGCTGAAGGCTGAGGTTGAGTTGAAATCCAAACTCGGTCAGCTCGGCGGCGGTGCAGGCCACCGCCAGTCCGATCAGAATCGCAGTGAGCACCAGTCCCCTTCGCATATCGAGCCCTCCTCGTGGCCGATCTTCCTCCGACAGCATTCTACGAGCTCCGCGAGACGAAAGGCGAGCGAGCATGGGCTGCCCTCGGCGGCACGAGTCCGGAGCCGTCATAGAATTGCTCTTCGGGGATCGGCTCTCTATGATGGACCCAGTCGTCTCATCGAACCTCACCAATTCGTCGCACCGCATCAAGGACCAACAGGGAGGAGATGACCATGCGAAAGCCGATCCTCGTGTTACTCGCTCTGGTGTGCATCTCGCTGTCGGTAGCCGCCCAGGAGCCCGTCGACTTCGGGACGGTTCCCGTCGGCGGGTCGAAAGCGGCGACCTATACGTTCAGGAACACAAGCCTGTTTGCCTGTGTGCTTCAGGCGATCGGGTTCGGCTCAGGATTCGCGCCGACCTCAGGCGCTTTCACGGTGACACCGCCGGAACTCCCGATGGATCTACCTCAGGGCGGTGTCGTGTCGTGGCCGGTCGGCTTCTCGCCGTCCGTGTTCGGCGAGGCAAGTGCGACGATGCAGATCCGGGTCCAGTGCGGCTTCTTCGCGCAGACGTACAACGTTCCTCTCTCGGGACAGGGGATCCTTAGTCTGAGCGACACCATATTCACGCCGTTCCTGCCACCGGCGACGATTGAACCGCCTGCCGAGACCCTCGAAGGATGCCCGTGTACGACGGAGATCGCGGCGGTGGATGCCGACGTCGGGGCGATCAACCTTTATCTTCTGACGCAGCTTGGCCCGAGTGTCCAAGCGTTGACGGCCGCGGTTGCCGAGCTCGAGGACTGCTGCGGCGGTGCGCCGGCCGAAGGAGAGCCGCTTCCCGGTCCGTTCCCGAGCGAGGGCGGCGCGAAGTTCCAGAGATTCGTCGCCGCCCACCGAAAGCTGACACTCCAGTCGGCGCTCGACCTCCCGGCGATTCAGCCTGAGCAACAAGGCCTGCGAGCGATCTTGGAAGACGGTGTTGACGTTGTGGCGTCGATGATTCCGGAACTCGATCAGATCGCTTCGATTACGGCGGGTCTCTCCAGCAGTGACCAAGCGCGTCTTGACACCTACGTGCCACAGGCGTCGATCGACTTCCTCGAAGCGACGTACACCGTGGTCTCCGATCCATCGATGCATCCCAAGCTGCGCGGATTGCTCGGAAGCACAGGGCAGGGGGTTGCGGGGACGATCTGGGACAAGGTCCGCATTTGGATCGAGCACGTGCCCGTTGTCGGGGGCATCCTCGGCAGCTTGATGGACGACGTCGGTTTGCTGAGCGAAGCGGCGGAGGACACGCTGGGAATCGCCGGGCTTCTGTTCCAATACGAGATCGAGCGGAAGCTCGACGGGATCATCTACGGTCTGTTCGGGATCACGATTCCGCCGAACGCGACCGAGAGCCAGCTGGAAGAGCTTCTTCGGCGAATCACCAACGATCCGATCACGAGTAGGCTTGCCCGACTGGAAACGGGGCTCGCCGCCGCCGAAGGGCAGTTGCGACGAATCGAGGAGGGCATCGCGGCCGCCGAAGAGCAAGCACGCGAGATCGAGCGGATCGTGCGCGAGAACCAATCCGAATTGGAGACGCTCGAGAAGAAGATCTGCTGCTTCGTCCTCTCGATGCAGGACTACACGCAGCAGATGGGCGCGGCGTTGTACGGAGATCGAGGTGCTTTCCGGTTCCTCGTTCCCGACGTGTGCAGCTCCGTCACCGTGAGCGAGTGTGTCGCCGGGGTCTACGCTCCGATGGCCGGCGACCCAACCTTCGACGCGATCAAGCCCGAAATCCGCGCCCTCGAAGCGGACATGATCGTGGTGAGGCAGCAACTGGAAGAGATCCTGCGGCGACTCGGGGGGGGGACTCCCGTCCTACTCGACGAGGAGCCACCGACGCTCAATGGCCCTCCGGTGGACGGGCCGGAGCTGACGATCGAGGAACAGGAGTTCCACTGGCTGGCGATCACCAAGAAGATCTACGTCTACGCCGAGGACACGTTCACGGCCACCTCTGCGACCGATGAGCACACGGTCCATATCGTGACCCCGGCGTTCGACCTTTCTGGTTGGGGCGACCTGTACGAGCTGCGCTCGGGAGATCAGGTGGAGATCGAGATCCGGGTCAGCGTCGATGGGGTTGACCGCCACTTCATGACTACGACGTTCGATGGAGACAGCGACGCGCGCCTCATCTTCTTCGATGAGCTGACCGGCGGGCGTTCGTTCATCGTCGGGGATGACATCAAGATCATCTTCCGCCAGACCGAATCCGCCGACGACTACGCAACCCCGATCCCACTTGGTTACCAGTTCGTAGTGGAATCTCAACTGTAGTTCGCTTCGCGTGGAACGGGAGAAGCGCGGCGTGAGTCGCGCTTCTCCCTAGCTACTCGATCCTTTGCGATCGAGTAGAGGCACCAGTTTGTAGTTGAATCGCAGTTGTGGCGGGCTTCGCGTGGAACGGGCGAAACGCGTCGCGCTTCGCCATGCCGTCGCTAGGTTCGCGCTCGTCCGTCTTCGGAGCCCCGATCGCTTCGTCCGAAGAACGCGTACATCAGCGCAGAGGCTGCCAGATAGCAGCCGATTGTGATGGGGAAGAGGGCGGAGAAGCCCGGGCCCTCTTGAAGATGACCGCTGACGAATGCACCGAGACTTCGCGTCCCCTGCCAGCTCATCTGCATCAGGGCGCTGGCCGTTGGGCGTCGCACCGGCGCGACCGACTCCATGGCAAAGGCCGTGTAGAGTGGGTTGCCCATGTTCATCAGACTTGCGCGGGCGAGGAAGCCGATGGCGGAAAGAGAGACAAGCGGTGCGTACCCGAGAAGGATGAGGAACGGGATCGAGAGGAGCTGCACGATGACGACGGCCCGAACCCGCCGGAGCCGTTCCGCGACGATCGGCGCGACGAGGAGCGCAATCGCCATCGCGACCGATTGGAACGCGTACAACACCCCAATGACGCTGTCCGATAGGCCGAACTTCGTTCTGAAGTAGACGTTGAGGAACGGCACAAGCACGCCGGCGCCGAAGCCAATGAGCACTTGAGGAAGAAACAGGCGGACCAGCTGCCAGGGTGCTCGGAACATCTCGCGAAGCTTCGGGCTGGGCCGTGGCTCGATCGCCTTTGGAAGCTGAGGCATTCGCACAAGCGGCAGGATCGCCACTGCCAGCAACCCGGCCCCAACCCAGAGCGACGCTCGATAGGCCATCGGATCCTCGGCTCCGATTCTGAGGACCCACGCGACCGCAGTTGGCAGCACGCCTGCAAGCAAGAGGCCGAAGAAACTGGCCAGCATCCGCGTTGCGAACTGGACGCTAAACAGATGGGTTCGTTCCGATGCCTCGCTGTTCTCGGCCATGAACGGGGCACTACTTACCGTCAGGAGCGTGCGGCTCAGGCCGCGGCTGATGGAGAAGAGGACGAGGCCGATCGCGGCCGTCGAGAGCGAGATGCCGAGGACCGAGGCGACCGTCAGTGCCGCTCCGGCGATCAGCGTCGATCGGTGTCCGAACCGATGTCCGAGCATCCCTGCCGGGATCGCCGCGAACGTGATGACGAGCGGGGGTAACGCCACCAGTAAGCCGAGGAATCCGCGGTCGTGCCCAAGCGAAAGGACGTAGAAGTTGAACAAGAGCCGCATGATCCCCATGGCGAATCCGCTCGCGAAGCTGTACAGCAAGTACAGGCGGGCGTTGCCCTGAAACCGTCTCAGCTGTGAGATGTAGTTGCGGATCGAGTGCATGAATCGCGATTGTACCCAGAGCTTCAGACGGCGCACCGACTGCTCCTGGGCCTTCCGGCGATCGAAGCAGAGATGAAACTATCCACGTGGCCCCGTCTGCATCATTGCGCTTCGTCGGGATCTGCTTCCGCGATGGCCACTGCCCGCCCAGGGAAGGACGTGACCGTGTGGAAGGACGGGCTGTCTTCACACGGGTGTCTCCGGCCTCGGAACTCCATCGGTGCTCGATCTTCGCCACGGCCATTCCCCGGTATCATCAGCCGGCCGGGGGGTGAGGCCGATCGATCGCATCGAAGAGATCTTGAAGCGCTACTGGGGGTACGAGTCCTTCCTCCCACTGCAGCGCGAGGCGATGGCGTGTGGCTTGAGCGGACGCGATTCTCTCGTCGTTCTCCCGACAGGCGGCGGCAAGTCCCTCTGCTATCAGGTCCCGGCCGTTCGGCTGCCGGGGATGGCGATCGTCGTCAGCCCGCTGATCTCGCTGATGAAGGACCAGGTCGATGGGCTCGTCGACAGCGGCGTAGCCGCCGACTATTTGAACAGCAGCCTGTCCGCGTCTGAGCGGGACGACGTCGTGGCTCGGATCCGAAGCGGCGAAGTCAAGGTCCTCTACGTCTCGCCCGAGCGTTTGATGATGGACGGCTTCCTGAGATTCGTGGGGGAGCAGACGCTGTCCTTTGTCGCCGTCGACGAGGCGCATTGCGTCAGCATGTGGGGCCACGACTTCCGCCCCGAGTACCGACAGCTCGGTCGGCTGAAGAAGGTCCTCCCCGGCATTGCGATCCACGCATACACAGCGACGGCGACCGGGCACGTGCGTGACGACATCGTCACGCAGCTCCGTCTTGACGAACCGGAGGTCCTCGTTGGCTCGTTCGATCGTCCGAACCTGATCTACTCGGTGGAGCGCAGGATTGACCTCGTTCGCCAGGTCTGTGACGTCCTCGATCGGCACAAGGATGAATCGTCAATCGTTTACTGCATTCGTCGGGCCGACGTCGACGACTTGTCCGAGAAGCTTCGCTCGGCCGGCTACCGTGTCGCGCCGTATCACGCCGGGCTGGCGGACGAGGAACGGAAGCGCGCGCAGGAAGCGTTCATTCAAGAGGACATCGACACGATCGTCGCGACGGTCGCCTTCGGGATGGGAATCGATAAGTCGAACGTCCGCGCGGTGATTCACGGCGGGATGCCCAAGTCGCTCGAGCACTACCAGCAGGAGAGCGGACGTGCCGGGCGGGATGGTCTCGATGCGGAGTGTGTGCTGCTCCATGGGTCGGGCGACTACGGGATCTGGAAGTACATCATCGAGCAATCCGAGTCCGCGAAAGCGCGCGACATCGGCCTCGCCAAGCTCGGCGACATCGCGGCCTACGCCTCAGGCGTCACCTGCCGGCACCGCGCCATCCTCCAGTACTTCGGACAGGACTTGGATTCCGAGAGCTGCCAGGCGTGCGATGTCTGTTTCGGCGATCTCGAGCTGGCAGACGACGCCCTCGTCAGTGCGCAGAAGATCCTTTCGTGCGTCTACCGGCTCGACGAACGCTTCGGCGCCGACTACACAGCCAGCGTCCTCGCGGGCTCGCGAGAGCAGCGTATTCTCGACAGCGAGCACGATCGGCTCTCGACCTACGGGTTGCTCTCCGATCTGACAAAGCGGCTCGTTCGCGACTGGATCGAGCAGCTCGTCGGTCAGGGATACTTGGAGAAGCGGGGCGAGTACAACGTCCTCAAGATCACGGATCGTGGCTGGCAAGCGATGAGAGGGAGCGAAACGCCTCGGCTTCTCAAGCCAGCGGCGCGCCCGAGCAAGCGTGCGACTCCTGACTCGTGGGATGGCGTCGATCGCGGCCTGTTTGACGCGTTACGTGGCTTGCGCCGCGACGTTGCGCGCGAGAAGCACGTTCCCGCCTACATCGTCTTCGGCGACGCCGCGCTGCGGGATATGGCGCGGCGAAGGCCGTCGACGGTCGACGGCTTCCTGGACGTGTCGGGTGTCGGACAGACAAAGGCGCGGCAGTATGGAGAGCGATTCGTCGCCGCGATTGCCGAATACTGCCGAAGCCACAAGCTTGATCGCGACGTGGATCCGACGATCCGCCCGGCGCCAAAGCCGGTACGCCGGCGACGCGCACGAGCCACCGTGAACCTGTCGCGCCAGCTTGCGTTCACACGGTTTGAGCAAGGCGAATCGGTTTCGGCTGTCGCAGAGGCGATCGAGAAGACGAAGAAGATCGCGCTCGAGTATCTGCTCGACTACATTCGCGAAGACGGTCGGACGTCACCGGAGCCGTGGGTGAGCACACAGACGTTCCATCGTGTCTCGGCCGCTTCCCAGAAGCTGGGCGCAGCCAACCCAAGGGCACTGCGGAAAACGCTGGACGGGGAGACCACCGACGAAGACGCACAGATCTGCCTCGCTTGTCTCGCGAACGTGGAGTAGAGACAAGGCTCACGCGGCACCGATGCCCGCTTCGCTTCTCCGCGAAGAGGAGAAGCAGCCGAGCGAGCTTGCCGGAGCCTTCGAAGCTGGCCCAGATCTCGCCGAGCTCTCCTGGTTCGAGGAAGAGCGGTCCGTCGTCGCCGCCTGTCTCCCGCTACGTGAACGTGTGTTCCGCCGGAACGAATCGGTGGATCGCGCTTGACTCTCACTCAGTCAACCACACTTCGTCTCCGATGACGGTCAACTCGGCCAGGTCGGCGGCGTTGGGAACCTTCCACAACGCAATGCCGTCCGTTTCCGGTTCCAGTGCTCCCAGCAGAGTGTTGCTCCGACGGTGAGTGCAATGGTCACCAGATCCACAGTCAGCCCTCCTCGCGATCGGATGGTCATACGGCGGTGAATGGGCCTTCGACCGCAAGGAGAAACCGGGGAATGGTGTGGTTCCTCCCCCAGCTGTGCAGGTACGAGCATGGTCGGGTGGGCAGGCCATCGATGGATCGCCCCGTGGTGCTCCGACGATCTGCTATGATGCCTTGTGCCGGGCACCTCGCGCTGCGGGCGTCTGGCGACTTCGGGGGTGGAATCGATGAAGGAACCGTCTGCTGTCCGCGCGTACGGCTATCGCTGGGTGATGCTCGTCGCCTTCATGCTGGCGGTTGCCGTCAATCAACTCCTCTGGATCAGCTTCGCGCCGATCACGGGCGACGCCGCGACGTTCTACGGGGTCTCCGACCTGGCGATCGGCCTGCTGTCGCTCGTGTTCATGGTCGTGTTCATCGTCGTCTCGATTCCCGCGTCGTGGGTGATCGACACCTACGGGATCCGAGTCGGCGTGGGGATCGGCGCCGTGTTGACCGGCGTCTTCGGTCTCCTGCGAGGGCTGCTCGCCGCCGACTACACGTGGGTCCTCGTGGCGCAGATCGGGATCGCCGTCGGGCAGCCGTTCGTGTTGAACGCGATCGCCAAGATCGCCGGGCGTTGGTTCCCGATGAACGAGCGGGCAACTGCCACCGGCCTCGCTTCCCTGGCGATCTACGTCGGGATCTTCGCCGGCGTCGCCGTCACGCCGATGATCGTCCTTCGATCGAGCATCCCTACTGCTTTACTCATCTACGGCATCATCTCGGCAGTGGTCGGTATCCTGTTCCTTGCGCTCGCTCGCGAACGCCCGCCGACGCCGGTCGGACCCGAGGAGCGTTCACTCGTCTTCGACGGCCTGAAGAGCGTGTTTCGGAATCGAGGATTCATCGTCCTGCTTCTGCTGTTCTTCATCGGCCTCGGTGTGTTCAACGCCGTGACCACCTGGATCGAGGACATCGTTCGGCCGCGCGGATTCTCGATCGATCAAGCCGGCCTCATCGGAGGACTGATGGTGATCGGCGGGATCGTCGGCGCGGTCGTCATCCCGCCGCTCTCCGATCGGATGAGACGTCGGGTTCCGTTCATCCTTCTCGCCCTCGGCGGCGCCATCCCCGGCATGCTCGGGATCACGTTTGCGACCAGCTACTGGCTTCTTCTCGCCTCGGCGTTCGTCCTCGGTGCGTTCCTGCTCTCGTCGGGCCCGCTCGGGTTCCAGTACGGGGCCGAGATCACGGTGCCCGCACCGGAAGGGACATCGAACGGCCTGCTGTTGCTTGCAGGACAGATCTCGGGAATCGTGTTCATTCTCGGGATGGACGCGATCAAGTCGCCGGTCACGGGCTCGATGACGCTCTCGCTTCTGATCCTCACAGGACTGATGGCCCTCGCCCTGCTTCTCGCAACGCGGCTAAAGGAATCGAAGGCGCTGACAGATCGCTGAAGCGGATCGAGCGCCCTTGACCCAGATCGGATCAACGCTGCTGCGCGGGCTTCTCGCTACCAGCTTGAGAGGTGGGCGGCCAACCACGTCTCCACATCGGTGAGCACTTCCGCGTGCTCCGGCTCGTTATAGATCTCATGGTGCAGGCCGGGGTAGATCTTGAGGACCTTGTCTGTCGAGCCGGCTGCCTCACGCAGCATCCGTGCGCCGTCGGGATCGGCCAGCTTGTCTTCGCTTCCGTGAAGGATGAGAAGAGGTATCGTGATCTTGCCCGCCTCTCTCGTCGTTCGCTGCATCGCCTTGAGCATCTCGGCACCCATCCGCGCGGTCGTCTTCCCCTTGTAGACGAGCGGATCTTCCATGTATTCGCGTACGACTGCCGGGTCCCGACTGACGCCCTCGGCCTCCACGGCGACGATTCCGACCCTGGGCATCACGGCCGACAGGAGCCGGCTCGCGAGAACTGCGACGGGCGAGATGTTGTCCGGGATCTTGACGACGGCTCCCGAGAGCACGGCGCCATCGAGTGCTTCCTGGCGATCGAGCAAGAACACTGCGGTGATCAGCGCCCCGACACTGTGTCCAACCAGGAAGATCGGCAGCTCCGGATGGCGCGCACGGACATGATCGACGCGCATGCCGAGCACGTTCGTGAGGTCCTCGAACCGCTTCACGAAGACCCGCTGGCCTCCCGATCGGCCGTGGCCGATGTGATCGTGGGCGTACACGGCGTATCCGAGCGGGACGAAGTGATCGACGAGGTTTCCATATCGTCCGCAGTGCTCGGCCAGACCGTGCACGAGGACCAGCGCAGCCCGCGGCTCGTCGTCGGGCAGCCAGTTCTGGCAGTAGATCTCCGCATCCCGAACGCCGGCAAAGGTTTCTTCTTGATGTTTCATCTCTCCTCCGAGTGGTCGATTGACACCATCAGATGCTCCAACCCTTGGACCGATCGAGCGCCCGTCGCCAGTCCTCGAGAAGCCGTTCCCGGCGCTCGGCCGGCATGGTCGGCTCGAACCTCCGATCCACCGCCCGCAGTTCGCGAACGGCTTCGAGATTCTCCCAGAGCCCGGACGCCAATCCTGCCGCGAAGGCCGCTCCCCGTGCCGTCGTCTCAGGATCTTTCGGTCGAATCACCGGTACGCCGAGGATATCGCTCTGGAACTGGCAGAGGAAATCGTTGCGCGACGCTCCCCCGCCGACGTGGAGCTCCGCGATCCTTTTCCCCGTGTCGCCCTCCATCGCTCGGACCACGTCGTGCGTCTGGTAGGCGATCGCCTCGAGGGCGGCACGGATGACGTGCTCCCGGCGGGTTCCTCGTGTCAGCCCGATGAGCAATCCTCGTGCGTTCGGATCCCAGTGCGGCGCGCCGAGGCCGGTCAACGCCGGGACGAAGACGACCCCGTCGGTCGAGTCGACCGATTGAGCGAGCCCCTCGGAATCGGCGGGCTCGGCGATCAGCCCCAGGCCTTCGCGCAGCCATTGAACCGCCGCGCCGGCGACGAAGACCGATCCCTCGATCGCATAGTCAGCTGGTTCATCGGGCGCCGTCCGGGCGATCGTCGACACCAGCCCAGACGTGGTCCTTGCTTGGCGTTCGCCCGTATTCATCAGGAGGAACGCGCCGGTCCCCCACGTCACTTGCACCTCACCGGCCGCCGTGAGACCCTGGCCGAGAAGGGCCGCCTGCTGGTCGCCGAGAACGCCGGCGATCGGGACACGGGCTCCGGAGACGATGTCCGGCTTGACCGTTCCGAAGACCGACAGGCTCGGGCGGATATCGGGAAGGCAGCGCGCCGGGACCTCGAACAGGGCGAGAAGCTCTTCGTCCCACTGCCTCCCATCGATGTCGAAGAGCATCGTGCGAGAGGCGTTCGTGTCGTCGGTCGCGTGCTCTCCGGTGAGCTGCCAGAGCAGCCACGCGTCGACCGTCCCGAGGAGCGCCGCCCCGGTTTCCGCACGCTGGCGCAGTCCGGGCACGTGGCGAAGGAGCCACTCCATCTTCGTGGCGGAGAAGTACGGGTCGATCGAGAGACCCGTGCGCTCGCGGATCGTGTCCGCGGCATCGCTCCGAGCCAGTTCGTGACATCGCTCGGCCGTTCGCGTGTCTTGCCAGACGATAGCCGGATGAAGAGACCGCCCCGTTTCTCGATCCCACGCGATCACCGTCTCGCGTTGATTCGCGATGCCGATCCCCGCGAGTTGCTCGCGGGAGGTTGGATCTTGAGACAACACCTCACGGAGCACATCGAGCGTCGCCTCGAGCATCCGATCCGGATCCTGTTCGACCCAACCAGGCCGCGGCGTCTCGACCGGGATCTCCCGATACGCCGAGGCCACACACTTCGCGGCCCGATCGTAGAGCGCGAATCGCACCCCCGTCGTGCCCAGATCGATTGCTCCGACCAATGCGTCTTCGGAATGCGGCGAGTGACTCAATCGAATGCCCGCCTACGTCCGAACTGCTAATTGCACTCGAAGCTCGACTCTTCGAAGCCTGCCGAGTTCACTAGCACGGCCCGCCCGGCGCCGTCGATGCCGAAAGCGCTGTCGATGGGCCAGGTCTGGTTCTGGGGCGTTCCCGCCGGGGCCGACGTTCCCACATAGATCTCGATCTCTTCTCCCGGCTCGATCACGAGGCTCGAGAACGTGTACTCCACGATGGGCTCATCGGTGTCCGGATCGACGGTCTGAAGTTTCCAGCCGGCTAGATCGATTGGCTCCAGGGAGTCGTTCCGCAGAGTCACAACGCTGTCGACGCCGCACTTCACGGAGGTGATGAGGACGTCGACCCCCAGCATTGGAGGTACGTAGGCTGCTTCGATGGCATCGAAGGCGTCCTGGTATGGATCCGTGTAGTCTTCCACGAGTTGCCGCCCGAACTCGTCCGTCAGGGGATACCACGAGTTCGGGATCGGCGTCATGAAGACCGTCGCGCTGTTGACCGCCTCCGCATGAACCTCGACCGTGACCAGAGGCGGCCACGTCCCGTCGGGGCGCGGCGTCTCCTCCGCCTGAATCGGCTGATAGCCTTGCTCATTGGTGGCGGTGATCAAGTCGGGGCAAGGATAGTTGGGAACCGAGGCGTCTGGCGGAAGCGCACCTGAGAAGATCACAGGATACACTCCGGCGCCGATCGCTCCGATGATCCCGTGCTCGGAGATCGTCCGATTGATGAACCAGTAGAGTCCCGACGCGTAGCTCGGATCGGTCGGCCCGGTGTATCCGCTGGCGGCGAAGTACTCGTCGTACCATCCCGCTCCGAAGAAGATCACCTTGTCGTACTGGAACTCAATGGACACCATCGACGGAATCACTGTGACCCGCGGTCCGCCGGAGAGACCCGGCATCAGGTTGAAGAACCGCTCCGGAATCCGCGCCGTCAGCGCCGCGACGTCGCCCGCGCTGAGCGTATCGACGGTTGTGACGAAAACATCAGCCTCCCTGTCGACGAAGTGCTGCAGAACATGCTCCAGCTCCTCATTGTGGAAGTTCGCGGGCAGATGCAACAGAACCCTCTGCGTTCCGAACTTCGGCATCGACTGAGCCGCGGTCAGCAAGCTGACACAGACAACGATCGCAGCCACGGCAACCCACGTACGCCTCTTCATGACACACCTCTTCATGACACACCTCCTGTCTGAGTCGACCGATTAAAGCGGAAAGGCGGTCTTCGCGGCAAACTGACAGTCGCCCCACGTCCCTGGACGATCTCGGCGGATTCATCTGGCATTCCCCGAGGAGTGAACAAGCGTGATTCGTTTACACGGCGTTTACCGGATTACTTGCCCGGGAGCCCCGATCCAGCTCGGGTACCCTGAAAGCTCTACCGGACTGCGGCCGGGATCTGACCAACTGAGGGAGTCGAGACGATGAGACGATCGATTCGAGCGGTAGGTCTTCGGACGATGGATCTGGTGGTGGCATTCGGCCTCGCCGGGTGCGAGCTGATCAACGGGTTCCTGAATCCGGGACCACGGGCATTCCTTGGACGGCGAGCGATCCATCATGGCCGCAATAGAGCTTCTTGAGTTGAATCGGGCCGGATCCGCCTTGGCAAGGGGAATCCTTTTCGTTATCCTTGTCAGGAACGGGAAACATCTGTAGGAGCCAATTAGGAAAAGGGGGCAGGATGCATAAGAAGCTCTTGCTGGTTGGGCTGCTTGTGGTGGCGGTGGCCATGCTGAGTGGCTGTGATGTGTTCGAACAGCTCATCGACAAGATCACGGGTACTGGTGACCCCGGCGGCGGAACGACCAGCCCCGGAACTGTGGCCAGCGTGAGCATAAGCTACAACCTGGCAGCGACTATCTCAGAGAAACTCATGCCCGCCTACGCGGTTACCACCAAAGAGGGTTCTGTCGACATGGATTTCTTCCGACCTTACGGCGGAACCTACAATGCGGCCACCAGGACGTTCACCAACAACTGGGACAACCAAGTGGGAGACTTTTCGAATACGTACTTGGAGGTGCGGCTCAATGCGGCCGAGGACGCCATCGAGTACTTCTACGCACGCCAGACACAAGAGAACGTCTGGTACGCATGGACTTTCGTGAACGAGATCCGCGGATACAACATCCCCTACTCGCACACCGATGGGGGTTCGCGCTACTTCAGCGTGACGGGGATGGATGCACACCTGACACTCGATCGGATGACATATAAGGGATGGACGCCGGGGCGCGAAGGGTATAGCGCTTCGAATCCGAACGAGTGGGCGACCTTGGATTATGTCGTCACCCCAAACATCGATGACGTCACCCCGGCCAGCAGCAACACCATCACCATTCGATTAAACAAATAAGTTCTCACGCAAGGAGAAAGGGAGCTGAGCGAAAGCTCAGCTCCCTGAAAGTTCGCGAACCCTCCGGGTTCGTACGGTGGCCGTTCTACAACTTATCGAGCCGGATTGTGCGTAATGCCCAAGCACACTCGACCTAGTAGACCGTCACTCACGACGGACTCGACGCTGGCGACCTGTTCTCCGGGAACCGACAGGTCGCACAGGAAGTAAGCGAACACTTGGTCCACACCAACGCCGATGTGGGTCGGCCCGCCAGCCAATGGGCGAACGTTCCCATCGGATTGCCCGGGCCATCGTAGGCCCTCAGCTCACCCCCGGCGGCCGCACGTCAGCGGATGGTCTCGACGGATTCATCTGGCATTCCCCGAGGACCGATCAAGCGCGACTCGTGTACACTGACTGCTGACCGGGTTGCCGTCAGAATCTGACCAACTGAGGAAGTCGAGACGATGAGACGATCGACGTGCCGGCCGGAGCCATGCCAGGTTCGACTCGGTTCGACATCTCCTACACGCCGATCGTCGGAACGATCGCTCCCAACGTCGATCCGATCACGCCCCTGATCACCGTCGACAACGGCGGCGACTTCGCCGACGGCGCCATGACGGTGACGATTCCGGTCACCATCCCGGCCGGTTACTTCGCGATGGGCTTCTTCG
>JBARQW010000195.1:0-4052 GCA_049643905.1 Bipolaricaulia bacterium | reverse complement strand
CCGGCCCTCCGCGAGAAGGGCGTCGAGCGGTTCGCACTCGAGGTCCTCCAGCAGAACGAACCGGCGATCAAGGCCTATCGCAAGAGCGGATTCGAGATCGTGCGGGAGCTCAGGTGCTACAGCGCGCAGGTCGACGAGCTGCGTTTGAGAAACGATTCATCGACGTTTGAGATGCGTGTGGCCGATCGAGAGACCCTGTCGAAGCTTGAATCATCGGCCGATTGGCTCCCGTCGTTCGAGAATCGCGTCACGGCCGTCGATGCCATCCCCGACCACGTTCAGATCTTCGGTGCATTCGACGGTGAGGCGTGCGTCGGAGTCACCGCGTATTCGCCACCACTCAACTGGATGTTGACACTCCTCGTTGACAAAGCGCATCGGCGATGCGGCGTCGGAACAGCGCTGATTCGGCACCTGGCGAACAGGTTGCCCGAGTCGGCGACGCGACTGACGGCACTCAACGTCGACGGCGAGGACGCTGGCACGCAGTCTTTCTTCGAATCACTCGGGTTCACCCATCTCGTCGACCAGTACGAGATGACACGCGAGATCTAGGCTGCTCGTCGCAGCCCCGTCATTCCCGGCTACGCCACGCTCTTCTCCGCCGCTTCGACCGTTTGCGTAATGAGCGTGGCGATCGTCATCGGCCCGACGCCACCGGGAACAGGCGTGTAGGCGGAGCATCGATCGGTCACGGCCGACAGCTCGACGTCGCCGATGCCGCCAGGATGGTAGCCGGCGTCGATGATGACCGCGCCGTCCTTGATCCATTCGCCCTTGATGAACTCGGGTTTGCCAACCGCGCCGACGATGATGTCCGCCTGACGGACGATGTCCGGCAGGTCCTGCGTGCGCGAATGGCAGATGGTGACGGTCGCGTGCTTGTTGAGGAGCATCATCGCCATCGGCTTGCCGAGAATCGGACTGCGTCCGACAACCACGGCATGCTTGCCCTTGATCGCGATCTCGTAGTGATCGAGGATCTTCATGATCCCGGCCGGCGTCGCGGAGCCGTAGGCCGCCTCGCCCATCGTCATCCGACCGAAACCGAGACACGTCACGCCATCGACATCCTTCTCGAGTGCAATCCGCTCGAAGCAAGGGCGCTCATCGACCTGATCCGGAACGGGGTGCTGCAGGAGGATGCCGTGGACGTCAGGATCGGCGTTCAGCCTGTCGATCTCGGCCAGCAGTTGCTCCGTGGTCGTCTCCTCGGACAGGATCACCTTCAGAGACTCCATACCGACGCGGTTGCACGCGTTCCCCTTCATCTTGACGTACGTCGCCGAAGCAGGGTCTTCGCCGACGAGGATCGTTGCCAGGATCGGCGTACGTCCCCCCGACTTCTCCTTCACCTTCGTTACGCGCTCGGCAAGCGACGCTTCGATCTGCTTCGAGAGTGCTTTCCCATCCAGGACGACAGCGGCCATCGGACCTTCCTTTCGTGCTCAAGGAGCCACGAAGTAGCGATTTCGGTGCGGCACTCATCCTAAGGGAGACGGGCAGCCAGGTCAACGACCGGACGGAGCGTTGACTACGGGGCCGCCGAAGGTGCGACGGAGACTGCCTCTGGCTTGTGTAGTGCCGCGATGAAGCCGTTGATGATCATGAGATCCGCGCCGGCATGGAACAGCATCGACGCGATGATGCTATCCGTGAAGTGCATGCACGTGCCCCAGGCCAGGCCGAGGGGGAAGAGGATGACGAGGAAACGAACGCGCTCCGCTTTCGACAAGTACGTTGCGCCCACGTGGACCACGGTGAACACGATGGCCGTCAACAGAACGGCCAAAACCGGTCCGAGCAACGACGTGAGCGGGCGCAAGAACAGGGCACGGAACCAGAGCTCCTCCATGAACGCGTTTGCGAAGACGAAGAGGAGGATCCACGGAAGCAATCGACGGATCGTCCCCGATGTGATCTTCATCGATCGCGCTTGAAAGGCCGCCGCGATCGCAAACAACAGGAATCCCCCCGCTCCGATCGCGAGCCCGAGACCGAGGTGTCCAGTCTGGAGATAGACCGAGCCAAACGGAACGCGGAGCACAACGAGCAGGAGGAGGACCGTGCCCACGACAACGATCGCCTCTACCCCCTTGCCGAGCGCCATCCCCTTGACCGAGTCGTCCCGCAGGCCGAGCGGCCGATGGAGCCGTGCCGCAGCGGCTCCGAGCACGTTGGCCGCCGCTGCCGCGAGGAACGCGAACGCGAGAAAACCGTAGGTCGGGTCGAGGTCGCTTCGCAACAAGAACCAGGCGGCAGGTACGAACATCCCAACCAACGTGGCCTTGAACAGCCAGCTCTTGTTCGTTCGAAAGAGCGCGTAGTAGCTGCTTCCGAAGACGAAGACCAACGCGCTGGCCGCGAGGAACAGCACACCCGCGAAAACGCCGGCTGTCGTCTCACTCACATCGGTTCTCCTCTTCTTCCTTCTCGGTCGGCATCACAACGTCCCGGCTCGGAACGTCTGGTCTCGTGAGGTCGGCCAGCCTCCGGGCCGTCGCCCTGCCGCAGTAGGCGGTGAGGACGCCAGGCCGCAGGAAATCGAAGCGCGTGGGAGTATGTACGTCGGTTCCGATCGACGGCTTCACGCTGGCGCGACCGAAGCTCTCATGCCGGTGCTGAGCGAATCGGAATTCCGGGCAGGTGCAGCGATTCGCCCAGACGCCCATCCCGGGATCAGCAACGATATCGGCAAGACGGTCACTTGCCCCTGTGCTCGCAGAAAACCGCCTATCGCTTGCCGAGCACTCCCCACAACATCAGGAGACCCAATACACCAAACCCGACGGCACGAACAACATGCCCCGTTGAAACGCCCTCTACTCGAATCATCCCCAGGTAGATCCCGCAGGCTACGAAGGCCCCCACGACCAGGATCGAGAAGAACCATCGAGGCGGAAGCTTGACCCTACGCCCGGGCGCCATTCATCCTCCATTCAGCACGCTTCGTGTCGGTCCAACGTAACGCGTTAGGCTGCTCGAGCGCCGGCTCGACATAGCCAACGCACTCTACCAGCGGCTCAGCGCATCAAGATGCCTTCTTGGCGCTGGGCTTCTTCTTGGCGAGCTGCCGCAACCGACCTTCTGCTTCCCTCTTGCCTATTCCACGCAAGGCAGCGAGTGTGGCGATCTGCTCTTTGCGGGGACGTGTGATCTCCCGTTCCCAGTTGTAGATCGACTGCGGTGATACCCCTATCAGTTGCGCGTAGCTTGCGGCAGACAGGCCCAGACGCATCCGCTGGGCGCGCAGTCCTTTCGGCGTGAATCGCACACGTACCGCGCTGCTGCTGACCGGCGACACCGCAGGCTTCTTGAGAACCAGCCCTTCAATGAGGGAAACCTGTCGCTCAAGCTCCGCCACCTTTCGTTTCAAGGCGGCGATGTCTCGTCGGTACTGCGCCGATGCCTTCTTCAGTCCTTCCGTCTGACTGCGAGCCTCTTTGCGCGCAAGCCTGGTAACCTCATCCTTCAATACCGCCGCAATGTTTGGCATGTCGCTCCTTTCTCTGATTCCACCGACGTTCCGGTTCACTGAAACGTAGGGACCCCGACTGCAATTCGCCCCAGCAACAAGGCTTGTACCCGCCCATTATCTTCCCCCACTTGTTGGAAGACAAACAGCCCGACACGATTCGCCGAAATCGCAGCCAGCCGCTGAACGAACATCCCGGCTTTCGTCAGATCTTTCTTCTGCAGCGGAAACGGGCAGATCTTGTCTTTTGTTGCGCGGAACAAGATCCGATCCCATCATCCCTCTCGCTCGGTTGAGAGCCGAGTTAGCTCTGCAGTTCGATGTGGTTCTTCTCGCACCACTCCAGCATGGCGGCCATCTGGGAGATGCAGGGACACAAACCGCAATTCGCCTCAGCAATAAGGTATGTGTCCCTGCATTTCCGACAGGCTGTGCGCCTGATGCCTTGCATCATCGGCGCGCAGAAGCGCGCCGCTTCAGCGCGTCCGAGTGCATGCAGTCATCATCATCTCCAGTCTCACATCAAGCCCAGTCCTTGGGCAACGCCGTCACCGTACGCCTGATCCGCCTTTCGGAA
>JBARQW010000194.1:0-15217 GCA_049643905.1 Bipolaricaulia bacterium | reverse complement strand
ATGCCTAGAGCCAGCTGGGCCGTCTTGACCTACGTTCCACTGGCGTGTCGATGAACCCGCCGGCCGCGTCAGCGGTCTCTGCCTTGAGCAGCAGTTCGGTGTCACCAATCTCTTGCCGTAGCTTCTGGACCTTGCGCCTGGTCCGTTGCTCCTGGCGCATGTACCTCGAAGCTGAGATCTCTCCCACCTTGCTTTCGAGTTTCAAATCCCTGAGGCTGTCAGGGTAGCTCTCCAACTCACGTTTCAGTGCCTCGACCTTGTTTGAGAGCCCATCCTTGATTGCCTCAAGCTCCAGTTGTCCTTCTTCTACGAGCCGTTCGTACTGCTCCTTCTTCTTCTCGTACTGCTCGTCTTCGACCTCGCCCTTTTCCTTCAACTCCTCGAGTTTGCTCAGGAGTTGCTCGCCCTTTTCCTTCTTCGAGAAGGCGATTCGCAGTCTTTTCACTGTGTTCTCCTTTCCCCTCTCAGCCGGGTTGCTGTGCGTTCACCCTGGCGCACGTGTAGGACTTCTCTTGATCTGACGTTCAACAGGGGGGGCAGCGCTGGCCTGTTCTCCCCAACTACCGCCGCTGGATCCCCTGGCTAGCTCCTCTCAAGGTACAGCAGTGTGAAGACGGTTGTGAAATATGCAGTGGTTGGTATCAGCAGGATCCACCCAAGCCACGGAACGAAGACTAGCGCCAGTATGCCGATGCCGCTGAGTATGCCTGCCATGAAGACCACACCAATCGTCTCTCCTACGGCCGCGACGGCGGTGCGGAAGCTTGCGGAAATCGCTCCCGTTGCAGTCTCTTCATCAACCATGATCGCTTGTGTCACGTACAACAAGAGAAACGCGAGGATCAAACCGGGAAGAATCAAGAATGGACATCCGAAGGCAATGATCAGCCCAGACATGAGAGTTGCCAGGAGAAGAGCAGGAAGACAGGAAATCGTGTCTTCCAGAGCCTCGGAAACAGAAGCGTATCCCCCTTCGTGGGCGTCCCGAACAAGTGCCACCGTCATGGCATGACTGAGAATGAACAGGAATTCGTAGATCAAGACACCGACGACGATCCCTGCGATGGAAATTGCTGATCCAGCGACGTAGTCACCGGTGATCACAGCCATCGTAGGACCGATCAACCATACGAGAACTGCAACGAGAGCCCACAGCGATGGAATGACAGCGGGGACGAGGATGATCGGATGTTGTACGATCAGTCGTATCGCTTCGCCCAGTATCTCACCGAGGCTCATTCCGAATCCGATTCGAGGCATCTTCCGCGTACCTCCTCTGTCATACTGCAACCTTGTCCCACGTCCCGAACGAGCCCCATTCATGCGGGCGATGGTGCCTCCGATTCCATCTCCGCTAGTAACTCTGTGCGCGGAATCTGAAACCGACGGAGAGCGTAGTCTGCCAGTCCTTCCATGTGAAGGGGATGAGGACACGGACATTGATCGTCGGTCGCCACTCCACCTCGGACATGTCGAAGAAGACGCCCGTACCGACTCCCACGTGCGCCTTGCCTAGCTTCCTGAGGTACGTCAGATCGCTGCTCACGCCGATGCCGACCACGGGCTCTCCAGACCACGTGAAGTGAAGCCCGAGCGCTGCGATGAGCATCCAGTCCTCGCTGAAGTACGCGATGGCGTCTCTCGTCACGCCGACGGCTCCCGAAGCGAGCGAGAGCCCAAGTCCGAAGGCCGGGAGCAGATCCTCCGGTTTCGCGTCAGGGGCGGTCGGAGCCGCCGCCCTGAGGTCCATACGGACCTCGCGAACCTCGCTCGCATCGAAGAGGTACGTCGTTCCCGATTCCCCTTTGAACTCGATCTGTGAGGCGAGCGGCGATCCCGTCAACATCCCTCGGAACCGATCGCCAGTGCGGAGCGTCAAGGTTGCCGCAACCTCCTCGACGTCGACGACAACGACCTCCTGCACCGTGTGCAGCGGGTGCGTCTCGACACGGATGGCCCCCGTCTCGGGATCCTCCATGAGGAACTCGATGGACTCGCCGATGACGATGCGAGTGATCGTACCGGCTAGGACTGAATCGTCCGACAGGTGAAGCTCGTCGGCGGACGCGGCGACCCCTGCTGCTATGCAGAGGATCAAGACAACGAGTACCTTGGCCAAACCGGATCTCACGTTCTCCCTCCTTCCACAGCTTTCATCGCGCCTTGCGGGCATGGATCGATCCGGAATCGAGCGCGACGATCTCAAACGCCTGGTCGCGCTCGCAGTACGCGCCGAGCGTGTCAGCGAAGTGCTCGGAGATGAGTTCTGCAGCCAGTGCGTCTGTCGGTCCCATGTACTTGATATCGAACGCAGTGAGAGACGGACCGTACTGAACGAGATCCACAGACGTGACTTCCCGGAGCGTGTTGAGGGCTTCCTCCGTGCAGGTTGCCTCATCAAACGACCCGAGGTCCTCGATAGTCAGTCGGATGGCACGCAGTCCGGCGCCATTTACGGTGTTGAGCTTGGCGATGATCTCGTAGAGCAGCTCAGGGAGGACCTGCATCGAGGCGGTCTCCGTGGCGGAGACCGCTGCCTCCTCTACGCTGAGCTTCGCGTCCGGCGACTTGGAGGAGGCGTACGCAGACGCTAGCAGCTCCCCGGTTTTCCGGTGATACGCCTGAACGTCGACGGTCGCGGTCGCGTTGTGCCACGTGAACATCCCCATCTGAATGGCCGCGAGCGGCTCCGTCGATACACTCCCGACGATAACGACGTCTGCGTCGAATGCCTGTGCCAACTCGAGTGCCGCGCCCGGATCGGTCGTGTCGAAAGCCGACATGACGCTTCCGGTGGCTTGGTCGGGCTCGACGATCGTGAAGCCACTACGCTCGAACTCCTGGCGAAGGATCGCCTCGGCAACGGAAAGCCGAACCTCCTCCCCCAGGCGCTCCTCTTCCACGCGAAAGACGATTCGCGGATCCCCCGCCGCCTTGATGATGATTCCCAGATCGTGGAGGAGAAGGCCGGCGTCGACCGTGTCAACGAGTGCGAGGATCTCAACGTGCAGGAAGAGCGCGTCCTCCCACTCGCGCAGAATCTCGTAGTCGACAATGATGGCATCGACGCGTGTTTCTACCGTCGCCGAGACGAGCACGAGGTTCTCGACCCGCGTTTCGGCGTGCAGGAAGACGCCGGCACCCACCTCTGCGGCCCGTCGCTTCGCATCCAGGATCGCCTCTTCACGGATGTCGTCCGGATTGAGGTACTCCACGACCGCTGCGACGCCCTGGGCCGTGACCTCCACCGAAGCTTGCGCGGTCGGCCCCAGAGAGCCGATCGCAGCACTAATCAGCAACACGACGAGCAAGGCACGCTGCGTGGTCTTTGCCGATCGCCACCGTGTCATCGAATCAACGTTGGGCCGAGTCGAGCACGACGATGACCCTGTCGCTCTGCGGGGCCAAGATGTCCGATGTGGCCTCCATCTGACGGACAAGGTCCGCTGCACTCTGGGAGATGATCAGCGAGTAGCCATCCTCGCCAACTCCAAGGACGTCGATCGTGAGGGGGGCCGCACCAACTCGCGGATCCTGCTCGGCTCGCTCAACGGAGAGCTGGCCGAGCGACAGCTCGTATCCTGCCGACGGCACATACGCTGCTCCACGCACGACGCCTACCTCGCTTTCGTTCGGATCGACGAGACGAACGAAGAGCGTCGTCCGAAGAGGTGTTCCCAGCGCATTGATGATGAGTCCCGAGAACGGCGTCGTCTCGAAGTCTTGGGACTCGGAGATCGCCGGAGGCGCAATGGCGTAGGGCAAGATCGTGACCGGAAACTCACCCAGGAGGTTGTACTGAATGGTCACATGATACTCGCCGTTGCGCCAGTCTCCCGGCCTGGAGAAGAAGAAGAGGAACCGCTCTCTTGGGATGATCCACTCCTCCAACTCGGGAACGATCTGCGCCATCTTCACTTGCCCCTCTACGACGGTTTCCAGAACCGCCTCATCGAGGATCAGATTGCGCACGGCTGTGACGCCGAGAACTCGTACGCCTTCGAGCATTTCGGCAAGGCGAAGCTGGGCAACCGCCAGCGCCGCTTCCCGCGCCATCAACTTGCCGTGGGCTTCCGACTGCGCATCGAGAGGCGCCACCGCCATTCCCGTTACGAGGATGAACCCCTGCGTCCAATCGATGAGGCCGCCGTCCGTCTCTTCCGTGATGTTGGCTTGCGTGATCTCCGTCCACACCGTTACTTGGGGCACGGCGATGACGCTCGCAAGAGCGAGCAGCATCGCAGCTCCCACCAAGATCCTCTTTGCCATACCGCTTGGCCTCCTTCCGTCCCTAATCCTACGAGTTCCCATCTGATCCCACGTGGAGCAAGAATCCAATGTAGTCCCGCGCCGGCGAACTCGGCGCGGTGACACGAGCGAATACTTCGTACCAACCATCCTCCGTTACGCCCACGTCCGGCCCGACCTCAAGGAGGACACTGGCGTTGCACGTGTCCTCATGGTTGACTTGACAGACCTCGCGCCACTCGGCGACGCCCACGAGCTCGGGCGCTCCATCACGTTCTTCGCCTCGATAGTAGATAGACCAGCAACACTCCACTTGTGAGACTTCGGCGGGCAGCGTGAAGAGCTCCACGAGCAGATAGGTCGGCTCGCCGAACGCAATCTCCCACCACGGCGTCTCCACCCCCGCCTCCTGGCGGATCAGCTGGCAGCTCTGCGGGATCTCCGGGCGGGGAGGAAGAGGCAATCGTCCTTCCACTTGGCTGCAGGTTCCGACGGCCTGAATGGCGTACCCACACAGTGGCTCCTCCATCTCGAGCGTCAACGAATCGAACCCGCGTGCGCCGTCCGGCGCGGTCACCGTCAGCTCGACATGCCATTCGCGGGAGATCCCAGGGGATCGGTATCGGTGCCAGGCCTCCGGTCCGTCAGCGCTCCCGCCGTCCCCAAACTGCCACTCCCACAAGCACTCCTCCGACAAGAAGCCTTCACCGATGAGGTGGCTCGTGAACGAGACCAGCTGGTTCACACCGATCGCGGCCGCGACGCCCTGAGACGTGCAGGCGTCGACGGCGTCGGCAAGGATCCGAACCTGCGGGCCGGTGTGATTGCATGCGGCAGGCACGAGGACGAGTGAAAGGAGGATCAAGAGCGCCGACAGACGGCGCCACGAGGCCCGCCGACAGAAGTCGCAGCCTGTCGTCATAGTCTTGCTCATCAGCAACCGCCCCATTGGACATTGAACGGGAAGTACCAGTAGAAGAGGTCGCCTGAATTGACCTCAATCACTGTCAACTGCGCCTGGTACCGGCCTGGGTTGAGGATCTCGTTGTCCGCCGAGCGCTGATCTATGGTCCAACCTTGGCCCCAGAGGTCCCACACCGCGACCAGACCGGTCACGCGCGACGGATCTCGGATCGGGAAGTCAGTCGGATAGTCATACCAGTAGACTGTCCTTCCCTCGCTATCTTCGATTCGCCAAGACAGACGCAGGACGATCGGCTGATCCAGCTCAGGCTGAAAATCGATCGGGATCAGCCCGCAGATGTTCCGAGGGACCATATACTGCCCGGTTCCTGGTCCGGCGAAGACCGGGTAGCAGGCGATCCACGCTGCTTCGGCTTCTGAGTAGGTGTACATCCCGGCGATCAGGTGCGTCTGATGCTCGGCGTCCCACCAGAACCCCTCTCCGACCGCCTCAGCCGATGCCACGGGGTCGGCGAAGATCGGGCTTCTGACCTCAAGGTCAACCTGGAAGCTGTCGGTCTCGCCCCGTGAGTCTGTGACTGTCAGCTTGACGGTGTAGATGCCGGAGGTTGCGTAGCTGTGTGCAGTGTTCATTGTGTCGGCGGGATCCGAGTTGTCACCGAAGTCCCAGATGAACTCCCGAAGGTCGTCAAAACCGTCCGGATCCGTCGACGTGTTGATGAACGTGATCTCCGCCCTCGGCCGGGGATTCGCTGACCAAGTGAAAGAGGCGGTGGGTTGCCCAAGACGGATACACCCTGCCAACATTGCGCTGAGAACGCCGGCGGCAAGGAGCCCCGCGCATGCCCTTGCCCACAGCTGCAGTCTCTTGCCTTTCATCATGCCCCCTAGTCTCCCCACAAGCGGCCGTTCAACGTAACTGCGAACGTGAATCCGCCGAAATCGAGATCGCGAACCTGCGACGACGGCGCCGGAAGCCGCATCCCGCGAACTCCGAAGACCAGCTCTGCCGACCATCCCTCCATGATCTCGACGGAGATCCGAGCCGATCCGTCGAGGCCGAAACCGTCTGCTACGATGCGAGCCGGACAGTCGAGTTCGCCTTCGACATCGATCTTACGGAGGCTCCCGCTCGACCAGCCAACCTGTCCGTCGAACTCAAAGCGGAGCCCCCATTCGCCCGGCGGCTCCCACGCATACGCCAAGCCGCCAAGAAGCGAGAGCGCGCTGATGTCGAGGGTCACGTTCGCGCTTGCTCCGGCGTCTCGTCCTCCCCAGATGTACTTCAGGCTTGCGATGAACTCCAAGTGGGGCATGAAGGCGTACGTCGCTCGGAGGCTCGCTTCGGGGATCCACGTGAATTCGTCCATCTTCACGTCGCGAATCTCCTCCGCCTCACGGATGACGTTGTTCACCGCCCCCATCCGAACCAATGCGAGGCCAACCTGAGCCGCCGCGTCGAAGCCGACCCCGGGGAAGGTCCGCGGGCAGCGGATCGAGAGCACCTCGTCCGTCAGTTGGAAGTACATGTCCTGGAAGACGGTGCAGACAAGCTCCTCAACCGCGTTGTGCCACTCTGGGACGAACCGCGGGAGGCCGCCGTGCGCCCCCAGCACCATTTCAGCCGTCTCGAGCGACCAGAGCTGCGCTTCGACGTCGATCGTCGATCCCCGAATCGTGTAGCTCCCGGCCCAGAAGTGCGTGAAGGATTTGATGTCGCCTAGCTTGGCCAGGAAGCTGGCGTCGATGATCCCCATCTCGTCGAGGCCCTTTTGATCAAGGATCTCGACGACGATCTCCTTGCTCGTGATCGGAATCTCCGACTGGTGTTCGGTGAAGTAGCGCTCCAGTTTCTCGCGGATCTGCGCTCCAAGACCCGGCACGGACTCCGCTCCCGGCTCCGCCGCTTGGGTATCGCGAAACCGGAAGATTGCGAGGCGCATGTCGGAGGCGAGTCCTGTGACGTGAACCGCGGCAAGAAGAAGGATGGCAACAGACATGAGCACGACAACCAGACACAAGGATCGCAACCAGCTCCAAGCTCGAAACGAGCCTTGCGATCCATCTGCCATACGATGTGTAGGCTGTCTTAGGTCGTTTCTCTCCACCGCCACCGCCACAGACCTAAAGTAACAGGAATTCCCCGAGAGGGCAAACAGGGGAGGTCCAGAAGGATCCCTCAGAGACGCGTCGTCGCCTTGGGGTTGCGTTGCCACTAGTCTCCCGATCTTGGCCCTGGCGAACGCACGTGCGAAGTGACGATTCGGAACTTCGCAGAATCCTCAGGCGGGAGTTCCGCGACCATCTCTACGTCACAGCGCAGATCAGGACTGAGACCGCGAAGGGCTAACGCGATGCGGGCTCCAAGGTCCGGGGAGAGTGGATGCTCGGGAACGATCCGCACCCTGACGTGGTCCAGGCTGTCTTGATCGACGCGGTACCTGCGCACGTGATACGCGGTCTTGTCATCGCTGCGCCGAGAGGCGCTGCAGATGAGGCCGATCACGGTTCGCGGAGAGACGCGATCCCCGGACGGGAGCGTGATGAAGTCATCGGCACGTCCGGCGAGGGCGGCCATCGATGGACCTTCGTGGCCACAGGCGCACCGAGATCCAACCGGCTCCAGGAGTGTCGCGCGATCCCCGAGCGCGTAGCGGATGAACGGCATCGTCCAGTTGAAGAGGTTCGTGAGGACGACGCTCCCTTCGGTGCCGGGAGATACGGCTTGTCCTTCAGCGTCTACGATCTCGACGATGCACGCGGCAGTGTTGATATGAAACAGGCCGGTTTGGGCGGGGCACTCCCAGGCGATGTTCCCGACCTCTTCGCAGTTGTAATAGTCGGCGATCTTGCATCGGAAGACCTCTTCGAGGAGTGCGCGCGCCAGAGGCTGAAGGACCTCGCCACGGGGAGCCACGAGCTTCGGTCGGACAGCGGCAGTCTGACTCCGGCGTTGCAGCTCCTCGGCCACAAGCTCCAGACAACTCGGCGCACCGGTGATCACTTGCGGTGAAGTTCGCAGCAGACGATCGGCTTGTTCCCTCGGTGTGAGAAAGCGGGAGATCCCGGTGACGAGAACGAGTCCGATGCTCTGCGTAACGTCGCCACGGCTCGCTTCTTTCTTCACGGTGTTCACGCCGATGTCTGCAACCGAGAGGGGGACGGAAAGGTGAGCGTTCTTCCTCAGCGCATTGAAGAGGAGAAGGCGTCGGAACAGGGCCTCGTAGCGGTTCAGGTGAACGATCAACGGCGTGCCGGTCGTTCCGCTGGTTCGGGCCCTGTGGCAGCGGTCCGGGTTCGTTCCTGCGCGGAGGATCTGAGACCGCGACCCCGACAGATAGGCCTCCCGTGTCGTGATCGGAAGCATGCGGAGGTCCTTGGCAGTGCATATGCGGTCGGGCTGAAACCCGGCGTCGTCGAGCCGCGCGTGGAACAGAGGAACGCGTCGGTACGCGTCGCGGACTAGACTCCTGACGGCACGATCCACGCCGGCCGAGTTCTTCTTCGTTCGGAATCGGCTCCATCGTCCCATCGAATTCACAGCATGTCCCGTTAGCCCCGCAATCCACAAGAGCTTCCGGCTCGGGATTCTATCGCACCGTCGAAAGGGGAGGAAGCTTGGCCGATTGCACGCAGGCTCTGCTTGTGCCTTTCGACCAAGCAAGAACCGAGGAGGGTCTCTCCCCGGTTCCGCAATCAGTCCTGTCTGGTGGAGGTGGCGGGAGTCGAACCCGCGTCCGAAGATGGCGCCGCCCGGCGTCTACAAGCTTAGACCCGTGCTTTGGTTTCGGAACGAACCCTCCCACGGGCAGGATGGTCCGAGCCTAGCTTCCGAAGGATTCAACGTGATTGGAGGAAGCAGCCGGTCACGCTATACCCGCTAAGTCGACGCCTGGGTGGAGCCCGCGGGAGACTCCATCAGACGGCCCTCCCTAGTTTAGGGAAGGAGCAGCGAATGCTAGTGTCTGTGTATTCGCAGTTGTTGTTTTGTCCGCCCGATTAAGGAGAGGACGGATGCTCCGCTTGCAGCCTCGCTTTGACAACTCCGTCGAAGCCGTATCACCCCCATGTCAAAGAACCGAATAGGGATTGTAGCTCGTGTGTCTTGCGCAGGCAAGCGGCGAGCTGATAGGATCATACAAGATCTCATGCGATACAATCTCGTTCGCGCCTCAGTCTTGTTTGCTGTCGGCACAGGCCTAGGGCTGTGCCTGGGAGACATCCTGCCGGCCCTCTTCCCGTGGATCGGGGGCGTCGTGCTTGTCACCGCAGCGTTCTTCGGCCGAGGGACTCGCTGGTGTCGGATCGCTCTCCTTGTCACAATCTTCGTCCTCGGCGCGGTCCTATCGATGCGGAACGCCCCATTCCCGACGTGGCTCCTCCTGCGGGCTCAAGGACTGCAGGAGGTGACCGGCATGGTCGTCTCGTATCCGAGTCTCGGGGAGGACTACCTCACTTTCACGTTTCGCCCCGACACCCTGCCCGCGGACTTGCGTGTGACATGGTTCGCGAACGCTGGCGCGGAGGCAGCCGCGCACTACGGCGATCGCCTAACGCTCGAAGGATCGGTCCGGCTGCCCGAGCCGTTCGATGGATTCGACTACCCGGCTTACCTGGCAAGACGTGGCATCTTCGCGTCGATGACCGTTGACGAAGGCGGCGGGCGCCTGCATTCGGATGTCGGCGGGAGCCCCATCCTCCGACTCGGCGATCGCGTTCGACAGTCGATCCTTCGCCAATTGCGCGAAACCCTGGGCGCCGACGCAGTCGGCCTGGCGCAGGGGCTTCTCTTCGGAGACCGTGCCGCTCTCGACGAGGATGTGGAGGACACCTTTCGGAGAACGGGGCTGATGCACGTGCTGGCCGTCTCGGGCCTTCACCTGGGGATCGTGCTCGCAGGAGTCTGGTTCATGCTGCGTCGAGCGCGACTACGGCCGCTCGTTGCGTATCCCGTAGTCGGAGTGCTGGTCCTACTGGTTCTGTGGATCGTCGGCCCTCGCGTGAGCTTGATCCGGGCGAGTCTCTTGTTCGCTTTTCTCTGCCTGGGAAGCGTTCTCGCCGATCTCGGGCTGATCCTTCGAAGGTCGATCGATCCGCTGAACGGACTCGCCGCCGCGGCCATCGTCATCCTTGCGCTCCGGCCGACGCAGCTGCTCGACGTTGGGTTTCAGCTGTCCTTTGCGGCGACGGCCGGGATCCTCATCGCCGTCTCTCCTGAATTCCGGAGTCGCTGGCAACCGTGGATCGAGCGGGTGTCCGGCCGCTGGCGAGCGTCGGGCCGCATCGTTCGCGTCGTCCTCACGTCGATCGTCATCTCTGCGGCGGCCCAGGCCGCCGTCGCCCCAGTGGTCGCTTGGCACTTCGGCACATTCCACCCGCTCTTGATCGGCTTCAATCTCATCGTGGTTCCCCTCGTTACCCTCGCGCTGTGGCTCGGACTTCCCGGGATTCTCCTGCTTGGCCTCGGAGCGCCGAGCTTCGTGGTCGCTCCGTTCGGGTGGGCCCTGCGCGCGTTGTCCGCGTCCGTCGGAGTGCTCGCTCGGCTTCCGCTTGCAGAGCTGAGTGTTCCGAGATGGCTCGGCCTGTGGCTGGGAGCCATGGTCGGATACGTCCTCGTGGCGGCCACTATGGTGGAGTTTGGCGCGTCAACCTCGGACGGAGTGCAGAGGAAGAAACGCCAGACATGATCGGTCTCACGGAGTGTGGTGGGGAGTCGACCTCAGAAGACTTGACACAGAAGGACCAAGCCTGATAGAGTCGCAGCACGCAATACAGGACGATGTATGAGAACGAGTCAGGGCTAGAGGCGAGCACATGAGTGGATCAAACAGTGAGTTCCAGCATATCACCGGGACGCGCCTCTACGCGATGCCGTCGGGCGAGGGAACGGGAAATGTTGGTTGGTGCGCCTATCTGCTGCCGGGCAGCTTCACGGGCAGGCCGGACAGCATTGCGATCGAGAACGCGTTCGGATATGACTCGAAGCCAAGCTTCTCGGGGCACTTCCTCTTCGCGCTGAAACCTCCCGAGAATCCGTCCGCCTTCGTGAGTAAGGTGACCGGCTACATCAAGAGCAAGTTCGAGGATAACTACATGCGCGCGTTCCTGTGGTTTCCGACCTCGGCTTTCGATGGCGGTCCGGTGCGCCCGACCTGCGGATTCGGCTTCGGCGTTCCGCAAGACGGCGCCCCCAAGAGCCCGCAGATTCTGACCCGGAAGAATGTCACGACCCTCGTGGACGATCTCCCGCTGAGAGTGGAGGGTGATCTCCGGAAGAACCATGGGCCATTGCTCTCGGCGGACGGCGAAGGAATCGTCATCGACAAGGCGGGGCCCACGGCTGGACCACCCGTCCTGTTCGAGTCCACAGGGGGCATTCCGGTTCCGGGCATCATGACAGGCAAGAAGGCCCGAATTCCGCTGGTCGGCCCCTACAGCGGCTGTTTCCTGCTGACAGGGGCTTTCACGTGGGAGGCGCTGTTCGGTGGCTTCCAGCAGGGCTTCCGCTACGTCCACGGGACGGGATCTCCCGGACAGGATGCCGCGCAGGTGTATCCGGTCATCGACCCTGAGGCTGACGCTTCTTGCGGGTACATCGCGGCCGTCGATCCGCTCGATCCGCTCAATCGATCGAAGTCGACCGTCGATCTGAAAGCCGGGCGGTTGCGGACGCTCTTCGCCCTGACTACTCCGAAAGCGGGCGAGTCCGGCATCCCGAGCTTCCTGCGGACGACGATGAATCGGGCTGTCAGCCTCGTGCCGAAGCCCGGAGGGACCACCACGCAGAACGGCCCTGCCGACCGCGCTGGCGCGCTGATTCTCGAGCGCGAAGGGTCCGAGCCTTCCCCGAGTGGTGACACCGGAGCTACATCTGAGAAGGAATCCGCCTACTTCACGCTTGCCGGTGACTTCTCTCTGGCGTTGGATCCGTTCCCGCCTGTCAGCGTCGACCACGAGGATCTGCTCTGTGGCCTGTTCGGAACGGAGAGTGTCCGGCTCAACCGGGCTGCGGGCTCAGGGGCCTTCGGCGCGCTTCGTTTCACGCCGCAGTGTGACGCGTATGTCCCGATCTTCCCGCTTCCGAAGTCCGAGCTGATTCGGCCGGAGAAGGGAGCCACAGAGCCTCGACTCAATGGGACCTACAAGACCTCGCGGGTGTCGATCATGAACGATGACGGAAGTCTCGCCCGCTATCTGATCCAAACCCAAGGGAACTCGCTGTACGCCGTGCCTCAGAGCGAGGCGCAGGACGAGCTGGCGATCCTCGACGCGTACACGCCGTGGAGAGAGCTGCCGGCGACTGCGCTGCCGATGGCCGCCTACGCCGGTCTGAGAGATGTACCGGGCGAGCTGAACTCGGAGAAGCCGGGTTTGCTCCTCGGCGGATTCGAGAGCCAGATCCTTTCGGCAGAGCGGAAGCGGATCATCACCGGGCAGACAATGGAGTCCCTGCGTGAGGCGACCGCAGCGCGTCGCGAGGCGGGGGTCGTAGAGGACGAGACCGACACGACGACCCCGAGCGGACTGCTCGTTACGGTCTCCGCGAGTGTCGGCGGCACGGTCTACGACCAGGTTACGCTCGCCCAGTTCCGCGACGACGACGGATTCGGCCAGATGGCGTTCTTTGAGCCGGATGCGGAGCTCCAGCAGCTCTTCCAGACGAATCAGCTGTTCGGCGTGGTCGTGAATCCCAAGCATCTGGGCGACCGGAACGTCGAAGTTCCCCTTGCCCCCAGCTTCGATGACAGGGTAACGATCGCCGGCTGGAAGATGTCCGCGGCTGTCGGAGAGGGCGTGTCGGCCAGCGACTACCGGAATGTGATGATCTTCAAGTTCTGTAACGGGAAGCTGGCTGATCGAGTGAAGAACCCTCGCCAGTGGACGCAGGCCAAGGACTTCTCGGTGCCAAAGGGTGCTAGCGCCGACGAACTCGATTTCGCTCTGACCGGCTTGTCGAAGTGGCTCCAAGAGTTCATCAAACGGGCCACCGACGAGGCGGACGGCAAGACTCAAACCGAGAGCGATCCCCACGTTCCGAAGAAGGAGGACACCGGGAACCCTCTCTACAAGAACTTCGCACGGATCGTTCGGGATCCTGCGTGGCAGGGAATCCTCGTCCTGCGCGCGCACGCCGACCCGACCGGGATTCCGGAGCAAATCCGAGGGTTGGCTGCGGGAATCGACGCGTCGCAGTTCGAGGCGCATCACTTCGGAGCAACGGTGAGCCGGGTGAAGGTCGACGAAGCGACGAAGAGCATCACCATCGACGGGCAGAGCAGCCTCTTCGGTCTGATCGACTACCAGTATCCTGCGTTTCGCCAGAACGTCGCCTCGGGAGGGAATCCGGACATCCCGCTCGGGATCCCCGTCGACGGAGACTACGGATTCACCGTCCTTCAGCTCCAAGCGCTCTTTGAGAACGCCGCCCTCGTCGACTTCGTCAGTCGCGTGCAGCTGACGGCCAACAACCTGTTCGGGTCCAAGGTCGTCCGGACGGTCGACTCCAACGGCGTGCTCCCCGGCAACGGCGTCGTCCTTCGTGGCGCCTACGAGCATCATGGGTCGACGTCGACCTACGTCTTCAAGCAGGTCCACCGTACCTCGTTCGAGGTCGATAGCAGCGCGTTCAACGCGATCGCCTTCGACAAGGTCCTGTTTAACACGCTGTCGCCGGGGAGCGCGTCGACGCCGATTCGCAGCCGGTTCCTGATCTGGGGGGCGTTCGACTTTGCGACCTTGAAGGTCAGCCTGGGAGAGGACGAAGAGAGCGAGAAGCCGATCGACGTGCTCTCCTTCGGATCTCCCGACGACGACGCCACCAAGCTCGGAGACGGCCTGGCCTACTCGAACCTCCAGATCGACCTGTCGTCGCCCTTCGTGACGCCGACGGCGATCACGTTCACGTTCGATCCCGCCCGGCTCGCCCTCGACTTCGGGGCGAGTGTGTTCCGCGCCGAGAGCCTGTTTTCGGAGTTCGCGCTCCAGGTCGACAGCTTCATCGCGTCGACCGGCGACAAACGACCTTCCGGTTACGGCTATCTCCCCGTTCGTGTGACGGACTACCCGTCATCGCCTTCGACGGACGAAGACCCGCAGGGCGTGGGGCTGAAGCAGAAGGCGCTCTCCGGCCCGTGGTTCGGGATCGTCTACAAGGTCACGATGGGGACGCCGGGGGCGCTGGCGTCGAAGGCCGGATTCGAGTCGAAGATGCTGATCGCCTGGACGCCGGAGGTCTCCGACGATCCGCTCACGTATCCGGTGTTCAGCGGACTGCAGCTTCCGGGGGCGGCGCCGGGGGCGAAGCTGATCAGCCTCCAAGGGATCCTGAAGGTCTCGCTCGACGCCGTCGAACTCTTCCAGCAGGAGCGGCCCGACCACACGCGCGCCTTCTGTCTGAAGCTCGCCAACATAGGTCTGAAGTTCCTCGGGTTCCTGAAGCTCCCGCCTGGTGCGACGATCAACTTCTTCCTTTTCGGAGATCCGACGGGGAAGGGGAGCCTCGGTTGGTACGCCGTCTACAAGAAAGACAAGGCGTCCAACGAGGAGCTGATCGCCCTCGACGATCCGGAGAACGCCGAAGCGATTCCCGCCGGAGCCGGCAGAGAGGAGACCGCGCCGTGATCCGAATCCTCTACTGGAACATCGAGAAATTCGCTCTGAACAAGATCGCCAACCCGGAGCAGGTGAGAACACAGCTGGGATCGTCGATCTCACAGGCGAGGGCATCCCATGATCGCAGAGACTACATCCTCGATCACGTCGGACCGCTCCCGGACCACCGGCCGGAGCTATACCTGTACCCGGACGTCTTCGTCGTTGTGGAAGTTTGTACAGGGTATCAGAACGGCGCTGCTGATCGTGGGCGGCTGGCGTCGGGGGATGGACTGCGGGGATGCGATGCCCTCCTACATGAGCTTCGATGCCGTCAGCCGGAGCGAGGTTGGATGCTCGTCCCGCCCCTTCGAACGGGGCCGAACGAGGGCGTGGCCGTCTTCTACAACTCCAATAGGCTGGTGTTCACAGGACCCTGGCTCTGGCCAGGAGG
>JBARQW010000193.1:0-2642 GCA_049643905.1 Bipolaricaulia bacterium | reverse complement strand
CCGTATCGCTGGCAGGCGATTGCTGCCTTGGCCCTGCTCCTCGGCATGGTGGCGAGTGATCTGCTCATCCCGCGGCTGACACAGCGGATCATCGATCAAGGGATCGCGACGCGTGACATGCACGTCGTCCTGACGACAGCGCTGATGATGATGGGCGCAGCGATCCTTGCGGCATTGTTCGCCCTCGGGAACAACTACTTCTCGGTTCGCGTCGGGCAATCGTTCGCCCACGACATCCGAAGCGCTCTCGTCCGGAAGGTTCAGTCGTTCTCGTTCGGCAATCTCGACGAACTTCGTACGGGAAACCTGATCACCCGGTCGACGAGCGACGTTCACATGGTGCAGATGATCGTGATGATGTCGCTACGAATTCTGACGCGCGCCCCCATCTGGATCATCGGCGCCGTTGCCTTACTCATCGTGACGAGCCCGCAGGTCGCGCTGATGATGGCAGCGTTCGTTCCCGTGATCATCTTGTTCATCATCTGGTTCGCGCGGAAGGCGCAGCCGATGTTCGCGTGGGTTCAGCAGAAGCTCGATCGCCTGAACACGGTCCTGCAAGAGAACCTGGCCGGCGTTCGCGTCGTCAAGGCGTTCGTCCGAGAACGACACGAGATCGAGCGGTTCGACGAGACCAACGTCGAGCTGATGGACAAGAACATCCGGATCATGCGACTGGTTGCGATTCTCATGCCGACGATGGTCCTGATTCTCAACCTTGCGGTCGCGGGTGCGATCTGGATCGGCGGCACAACTGCAGTCTCCGGCGGGATGACGGTCGGCCAGATTGTGGCGTCGATCAACTACCTGATGTTCGCCATGTTTCCGCTGATGATGCTCGCCGGGATGCTTGGCCCGATCGCGGCGGCCAACGCGTCTGCGGGCAGGATCCTCGAGGTCCTCGACGCGGAGGCCGCCGTGCGTGAGCGCCCAGACGCTCGCGATCTTGCGGCGCCTGAAGGACGGATCGCGTTTGAGGATGTCACTTTCGCCTACGGCGGCAACGGTGCCGAGCCGGTCCTGTGCGGTGTGGATCTCATCGCGGAGCCGGGCGAGACGGTCGCCCTGCTCGGTGCGACCGGGTCAGGCAAGTCGACGCTCATTCATCTGATCCCGCGCTTCTACGACCCGACCGAGGGACGCGTGACGTTTGACGGGGTCGATGTGCGTGACCTGCGGCTGCGTTCGTTGCGGTCGAACATCGGCATTGCGCTACAGGAGGCAGTTCTGTTCGGCGGGACGATCCGAGAGAACATCACCTACGGTCGAACGGACGCATCCGACGAAGAGGTTCGTAAGGCGGCAGAGGCGGCGCAGGCGGCCGAGTTCATCGAAGCGCTCGCCGACGGATACGAGACCGAGATCGGTCAGCGTGGCGTGACGCTCTCCGGCGGTCAGCGTCAACGTGTTGCGATCGCCCGCGCGCTCCTCGTGAAGCCGAAGGTTCTCATTCTCGACGACTCGACGAGCGCGGTCGACATCGAGACGGAGGTCAAGCTGCAGGATGCCCTCGATCGGCTGATCGCCGATTCGGAGGACACGACAACGCGGTTCATCGTCGCTCAGCGGATCTCGACCGTCCTCCTGGCAGACAAGATCCTCGTTCTCGATGGCGGACAGATCGCGGCAAGCGGCACGCACGAGGAGTTGCTCCAGACGAGCCCCATCTACAACGAAATCTATCAGTCGCAGCTAGGGAGTGCGTGATGGCTGAACGTGACGCGCATCACACGCCCCAGAAGGCTCAACAACGGGCGGGTATGTTCCGTCCGGGACGCGGTGGCCACATGTTCGGCGGCGATCGCGCCAAGGACACGCGCGGCGCGCTGCGACGGCTCCTCGGCTACATGCGACCGTATCGATCGACGATCGTTCTCGTCTTCGTTCTTGCCACGTTCGGCACGGCGATGGCGCTGGCCGGTCCGTATCTCATGGGCGTTGCGATCGACAAGATCGTCAACGGTGACAGCCTCTCTTCTCTGCTGCGCATCGTGGCCGTGATGCTTGCGACGTACGCGATTACTTGGATTGCCAACACCGGGCAAGGGATCTTGATTGCCACCGCTGCACAGAGGGCGATGCGCAAGCTGCGCGGCGATCTGTTCGATCAGCTCCAGCGGCTGAGCCTCAAGTTCCACGACAGTCGCCGCTCGGGCGAGACGATGAGCCGGCTGACGAACGATATCGACGCGATCAGCCGCGTATTGAGTCAGAACGTGACCCAGCTCTTCTCGGGAATCCTGACGATGATCGGGATTCTGATCGTGATGTTCATCCTGAGTCCTTGGCTGGCGCTGGCGTCGATGATCATCCTCCCGCTGATGTTCGGCCTCGTCATTCTGGTCGGCAAGAAGACGCGGTCTGCGTTCCGCGGCTACCAGAAGAACCTGGGCACGCTGAATGGAACGCTCGAAGAGACCTACAGTGGGCAGCGCGTCGTAATGGCCTTCGGACAGGAAGATCGCGTTCTCGAGCGATTCGACGAGCACAACGCAACGGTTCGCCGTCTCGGGATTCACGCGATGACCTACGCGCTTCTGATCATGCCGATGATGGGGATCCTATCCAACATGAACGTCGCTGTCGTCGTCGGGATCGGCGGCTGGCTAGCGATTCGGGACATCGTGACGATCGGTCTGATC
>JBARQW010000192.1:0-3080 GCA_049643905.1 Bipolaricaulia bacterium | reverse complement strand
TGCACCTTCATCAGTTCCTGGCGAAGGGGGGAGTCAATCTCTTCCGCGATGGCAGCGAGCTGTCCGAGCTTGCGCTCTGCTACATCGGGGGACTGCTGACGCATGGACGAAGTCTGATGGGGCTGACGAATCCGTCGACGAACTCGTATCGCCGCTTGGTCCCGGGACACGAGGCCCCCGTCCGCTTCGTGTTCGGGTCCGCGAATCGGAGTGCGGCGATTCGGGTGCCCGCGTACGCTCGAGAAGACGAGAAACGCATCGAGCTTCGAACGATGGACGCGACCTGTAATCCGTACGTCGCATTTGCCGGGATCCTTCTTGCGGGGATTGACGGAGTCAGGCGGGATCTCAATGCAACGAAACTGGGGTTGGGGCCGTGCGATGAGGACGTCTTCGAGAACGGCGAAGGCGAACTCGCTCCTCGACGACTCAGCGAGGCGCTCGACGCCCTGGCAGAGGATCGCGAGTATCTTGTGGTGGACGACGCGTTCACCGAGGACCTGCTCGACGCGTGGATCCTTGCGAAGCGCCACGACGCAGAAGAGGTCTCCGCTCGTCCTCATCCGCATGAGTTCTCGCTGTACTACGATTTGTAGCGTACAAAAACAGAGATGCCGCGCCAGCGGCACCTCTCGCCACAAGTGACGCGAGGCGCACCTCACGATGCGGGCTCTTGCGTCAGCCTACGTCTTCTTTCGCTCTTCGCGGTCGAGGTACTGGAGGATCGCTTCGACAACGAGGTAGTTGATCGAACGATCGACTCTCTTTGCGAGCCTTTCCAGTCGTTCGACCGGCTTCCTGTCGAGCTTGCTCTTCGGTATGTAGATCGACAGCGTCGTGACTTCGCTCTTGCGGACCACCTCGATCACCTCCCCTGTGGCTCCGAAAGCTCCTAGGTCATCGTGTAGCCTACAGCAAACGATGCGTTGTCGGCAAACCGAACGAGAAGAGGAAGAAAGAAGGAGGGAGGTCCTATTCGGGGCCTCCCTCGCTGGAATACCCTTCCTTGCGTTCTTCTAGGCGGATCTACCGGACGACGAAGCGGAATGTGTAGTAGACGACGTTCCGTCCCTCGGATGGCAATTCGATCGTCTTGCCGAACGGGAGCGGCCCTTTGCCGTCGTCGCAGTCTTCCTCGATCATCTGTTGGCCCCTACCGGGCATGATCTTCGCGGGGCGCGCTTCTCCGCACTCAATCGCCAGGACGAAGGTGAAAGTGCCAGCGTCGAGGACGCCTGTCGACACGCTCCAGCCGGGATCCTCTTCCCACACGAACTCGGAAACAGGGATGACTGCATCGAAGAGATCGCCTGATGACGCGATCGATATCGTGCCTCCCGGGGCACCGAAGTACGTGAGGCTCTCCTCGCTCAGAACCTTAACGGTGTTCCCGTTTGGCAACTGGATCGAGCAGCGGTCCCAGAGAATGTTGATGACGTCGCCCGATACGTTGTGGATCCAGAATGGGATGCGGCTCTCCAGTCCCTCATCCGTGTAGGACGCGTCGAACGCGATCCGGATGGTTCCGTCCTGGAAGACGGCCTTCTCCGAATAGACAGGATCGAGCATCTCGAGCGAGTCTTCTTGGAGAATCGTCACTTCTTCGACGATTGGTTCCCCGACGGCCACCGGCTCCTGAACAACGGTGGCTCGTTCGGTCGGAGCCAAGATGACCCCCACCAGAAGAATCGCTCCCATGATTGCGGCGATCACCGCGACTTTGCCTAGGTCGTCCACGTTCTCTCACCCCTTTGCCGACGGATCTCGCCGGAATCGCTCTATGCTAGCCGGTTTGAGGGATGACAGGGCGCACCGTGTGGCCTCTTCTGAGCAGACGTCTGTCCTGCACGCGAAGGCGCGTTCGGCGGTGTCTGAAACGGGAAAAGCCGGCGAGAGGAGTCGAACCTCCGACCTATTCGCAACCGATCTCTACCGGGAGACGACCAACACGCGACTGACTCAGAAGGGACTCGGGCACTCAAACCTCGCGACGACGCAGATCTACACCCACATCGTTGACGAAGAGCTTGAGGGCGCTCTGAAATCCTTTCGCTGCGCAACGGTCGCGGCGTAAGTAGCAGGGGATCGGAGGCATTCGGCTTATTCCGACCACCGAGCCAGGATGTGGGGACCATCTGACCAGCGCCTGGATTGGGGTTCAGAGACGTCGCTGCCAACTAGTCCTTCTCTATCTCCAGCATCTCTGTTTGGGAGAGAAAACTGAGTCCTGGGAGCAGCGCCGCCTCCTGCAAGACGTCCTCCATGTCTGCATGCCAGACCTCTCCATCCAGAAACCTAACAGCTGAGACGAATGCCATAGCCGTCTTGACGAATCCCGGGTTCCCATAGGTAGACCACGCACCCGTGTCTTGCTGGCGTGCAGGCAGGGCATCTGTGGAGATCCCCTTCACTCCATCCTCTCGCTCATTGAATGCATCGAAGTAGATCATCGTGATAGCGAGCGCCTCAATGTCTCGACTCGTAGCATTCGTGTACTCAATGACACTAGAGATGTGGGTGTCATCTTCGTTCCTGTACTTCCCGAAGCCCGTAATCGTGATTGGAGCATCCGCATGATTCACAATCACGTACACCCGCTGAAGCTCGGCGACGACTACGTGAGAAACGCCCACAAGCAGCAGACAAGCCAGTACAGACGCTGTGGCCCTGCCCGTAAACAGCCTTCGGATCTTCACACCTAACCTCCTTGCGCTATCCTCCGCGTTCCTCCCGCTTGAGGTACTCCACGATCGCCTCGACGACGAGGTAGTTGACCGACCGATCACGCTTCTTCGCCAACCTCTTCAGCCTCTCCACAGGCTTCCTCTCCATGGCTCGTTTCGGGAAGTAGATTGAGAAAGTTCCTGTCTTCATCCGCGTCGTGACTCCTTCCCTCAGTTGGAGAAGAAAGCGGGGCCCCGATCCCACTGGCTAGCCTTCCTATGGCCCCGTTTCTCCGTTCTACGCGCCAGGAGGTCTGTGGCTCGTAGCCTAGCCTAGCATATGACGCCACGCAGAGCAATATGTTGAAGGACGTTGTGCTTCCCGAGAGGACGATGTGGAGAGCTAGACCCCTACCC
>JBARQW010000191.1:0-3934 GCA_049643905.1 Bipolaricaulia bacterium | reverse complement strand
TCACGCGATGACCTACGCGCTTCTGATCATGCCGATGATGGGGATCCTATCCAACATGAACGTCGCTGTCGTCGTCGGGATCGGCGGCTGGCTAGCGATTCGGGACATCGTGACGATCGGTCTGATCGCTACGTTCATCACCTATTCGCGCCGATTCGCCGAGCCGCTCCGTCAGCTCGGCGGGCTCTACAACCAGGTTCAGGCTGCGCTTGCCGGCGCCGAGCGGATCTTCGAGGTCCTTGATGAAGCGCCTGATCTGGTCGATCAGGAGGATGCGGTCGATCTCGCCGAGATCGCTGGGGCCGTCGAACTCAACAACGTGACCTTCGCGTATGTGCCCGACGTGCCGGTCCTCCACGAAGTGAATCTCCGTGCCGAACCGGGGCAAGCGATCGCGCTGGTCGGACCGACCGGAGCGGGCAAGACGACGATCGTCAATCTCCTGTCGCGCTTCTACGAGATCGAGAACGGATCTGCCCGCATCGACGGAACCGACATCCGACAAGTGACGAAGGCGTCGCTGCGCAGGCAGCTGGGCGTCGTGCTACAAGAGACATTCCTGTTCGCCGAATCGGTGATGGAGAACATTCGCTACGGGCGACTCGACGCGGCGGACGAAGAGGTGATGGAGTCGGCGAAACTGGCCAACGCCGACGAGTTCATTCGGCGACTGCCTCAAGGCTATGAGACCGAGCTCTCCGAGCGGGGCTCGAACCTTTCGGAGGGACAACGCCAGCTCATCGCCATCGCCCGCGCGATCCTCGCCGATCCGCGGATCCTGATCCTCGACGAGGCGACGAGCTCAGTCGATACGCGCACTGAAGTACAGATTCAAGCTGCGTTGCGCCAGCTGATGAAGGGGCGGACGAGCTTCGTCATCGCCCATCGGCTCTCGACGATCCGGAACGCCGATCGGATCGTTGTGATCGAAGAGGGCCGAATCGTCGAACAGGGGAGCCACGACGAGCTCCTGACGAAGGGCGGGGCCTACCACCGCCTCTACATGAGTCAGTTCCGTGGGAACGAGGAGGACTAGAAGATGAGACGCGCATGGATTGCCGGGATGTTGGCTGCAGTCGTCCTGCTGAGTGGCTGCGGAGACATCCGGCAGCGAGCGGTGGAAGCAGAAGCTCGGATCGCCGACGCCGAGGCGAGCGCTCAGATCGCCTCGCAGGCAGCGGCTCGGAACACGGGAAGGATCCTTGAACTGGAGGACCGCGTCGAGACGCTGGAGCAGCAACTGGAGGCACTGCGTCAGGCGACCGAAGCAGAGGGAAGCTGATCGAGGCGTCGCAGTGGACCGCCACACGGTCGTCACAGCTTCATCACGATTGGGAGCTACGATATCGAATGGATCTGAAGGAGGAGAGATGAAACGAATTGCGTTTTTGGCCTTGGTAACCGCCTTGCTGGCGGCCGGAGTGATCGCGTACGGACAGTCAGACCTTGAGGCGTTTCCCATCGGGACGACGAAGATGGTCTACAGCGTGACGGTCGAGGACTTGAGCGAGCCGCAGATCCTCGAGCTGATCGTCACGGCACATGAGGACGGACGCTACACCGTTCGCATGGTGACCGAGCAGACGGGAGACGAGGACGAGTTGGCGACAGGCTTCGGGTTCATCTTCGGAGCGGCGACGGTTTCATCCGGAGGAGGGCACGACGTCAGCTATTCGTCGCTCCAAGCCCTGATGGACCAGCGGAGCCGACTCCAGGAGGGCGCCGAGTACCAGCTTCCGAGCGGCGTGTTCACTGACATTGTCGGCGTGACGATCGCCGGGGTTTGGTGCCTCGAAGGGACCTTGCTCGATGAGGACGATCCTGCTGTGCGGATGACGGTGGCGTTCGCCCTCACGAACCCCGTCTACATTTCGCCCCGGATTCGAGCCGAGGAGCTCCGCGCTGGGGAATGGGTCGAGACGTTCGCTCTCGAACTGATCGAGTACACCGTGACCGAGGGCGGCGGCTAGCGATGGCGCTTCTTGAGATGCAAGGGATCACCAAGGAGTACAAGCTCGGCAAGACGATCGTCCGAGCGCTCCGCGGGCTGGATCTTGAGATCGCGGCGGGAGAAGTCGTGGCGATCATGGGCCCCTCCGGCTCCGGAAAGTCAACCCTGATGCACATCCTCGGCGCACTCGACACCCCGACGAGCGGGACGGCGACGATCGACGGCGACGATCTGCAGAGCCTCAAGGAAAGCCAGCTCGTGACGCTGCGCGGCAAGAAGATTGGCTTCGTCTTTCAGACGTTCAACCTGATCCAGACGCTCTCTGCGCTGCAGAACGTCGAGTTGCCGATGATCTTCCAGGGTGTCCCGAAAGCCGAGCGCACGCGCCGCGCGAAGGACCTGTTGGGTCGTGTCGGACTCGCGGATCGCGTGCGCCACAAGCCGAGCGAACTCTCCGGAGGGGAACGGCAGCGTGTCGCCGTGGCCCGGGCGCTGGCCAACGATCCGGAGATCATCCTCGCCGACGAGCCGACCGGAAACCTCGACACCGAGAGCGGCTCGGCGATCCTCGCTCTGCTCAAGGGGCTGAGTGTGAGCGACGGGAAGACGGTCATTATCGTGACCCACGACCCGGAGGCGGCCGAGATCGCCGATCGCGTGATCAAGCTGAGAGATGGTTGCGTGTCGAGCAAAGCTCGACACGCAGCAGCAGAAGGTGGAGGTGGTTCCAGTGCGTAAGTTCCTTGACTTCCTCCAGCTCGCGGGGCGGAGCATCGTCCATCGGAAGATGCGCAGTTGGCTGACGGTGATCGGCGTCTTCATCGGGATCACCGCTGTCGTCGCGCTGATTTCCCTTGGTCTCGGCTTCGAGAAGACGATCACAGACCAGGTATCGCAGATCTTCGGCGTCGACACGTTCATCATCGTGAACGAGAACGCGTTCGGCGGCGGACCTCACGGCGGGAGCGCCGACGAGTACGCGCTCGATCTCGATCTGCTGAAGTCAATCGAGGGGGTCAAGGTCGCGGCGGCGCTGCGCGAGCACAACGGCTTCGTCGAGGGAGGGCTCAACGCCGAGGGAAAGCCGATTCAGGGAATCTACCCAGTGATGGGCCTATCCCCCGAATTGCTGACCGACTTCGAGTCGTTTACCGGCGAACTCAAGGTGATGCCGGGAGGCCGGCTCTTCGAGCCGGGTGATGTCGAGGTCACCGTCCTCGACTACGAGGTCTCCCAGGACCTCGGGGTTGGGGTTGGGGACACGGTTTTCATCGCTGGGGACGAAGGTGCCGAGCTGAACCTGACGGTCATCGGGATCATGGCTCCGCCTGACGAGGAGAAGAGCGAATCGGAAGGCGGGTTTGGAATGCAGTTCAGTTCCGGATCCGAAGGATCGACGATCAGCGTTCCCTACGAGACGATGGACCTGCTGTGGGGGCCGGCCGACGACGTGTTGGTGACCCTCGTGCGGACCGAGCCCGGCTATGACGTCGACGAGGTCGCCGATGAGGCTGAGGAGGCCCTGCAGGATCGCGGCTCGGACATCTCCGCCGTCACCTACGGCGACATCAGCGATCAGATCGGTCAGTTCACTGGCATCGCCAGCGCGGTCCTCGCAGGAATCGCCGGGATCTCGCTACTGGTTGGCGGTGTCGGAGTGATGAACACGATGTTCACGTCGATCCTTGAGCGGACGAAGGAGATCGGCGTGATGAAGGCCGTCGGCGCGAAGAACAGCCACATCATGCTGATCTTCCTGATCGAATCCGGTTTGATGGGCCTTGTCGGCGGGATCGTTGGTGTGGTTCTTGGAATCGGCGCCGACGTGCTGTTCACTTCCCTGATCAACGGCAGCGGCGCGTTCATGGGCAATATCGAGATGGCGATCGTGGTCAGCCCGTCGTTGATTCTCATCACACTGCTCGGATCGTTCTCGCTAGGTGCCTTCGCGGGTCTGTGGCCGGCGCGGCGAGCGTCGAAGCT
>JBARQW010000190.1:0-21321 GCA_049643905.1 Bipolaricaulia bacterium | reverse complement strand
GCTCGGCGGCGGAGCGGCCGGCCGTTTGTGGACCCCAAACAGGGTCGATACCATGCGAACGAAGGACATGTCCGAACGAATCGAGATCAAGCTGTCCGAGCTTCCCGCCTCCCCCGGCGTCTACTTGATGAAGGACGCCGACGGAGTCGTGATCTACATCGGCAAGGCGGCTTCCTTAAGAAGCCGGGTCCGCTCCTACTTTCACTCGCAGGAGACGATGCCGGAGAGGACTCGGTTGCTGGTCGCCGAGATCGCCGACTTCGAGGTGATTCGCACCAAGACCGAGGCCGAGGCGTTCCTCATCGAGGACAGCCTGATCAAGCGCCATCAACCTCGCTTCAACGTTCGTCTGCGCGACGACAAGCGGTACCCGTACCTGAAGATCACCCCGGAGCCGTACCCCAGGATCCTGGTCGCTCGGCGTCGCTTCAATGACGGAGCCCGCTACTTCGGTCCGTACACGAGTGCGAAGTCGATGCGATCGACGCTGAAACTTGCTCAGAAGCTCTTCCCTATTCGCACCTGCACGCTCGATCTTCCTCTTTCGACGCCGCGCCGTCCGTGCTTGAACCACCACATCGGCCGGTGCCTCGGCCCTTGTGCAGAACTCGTGAGTCAATCGGAGTACGGGCGAACCGTCGATGGTGCAGCAATGCTGTTCGAAGGTCGGATCACCGGCCTCGTTCGGCGCGTTACGAGAGAGATGAATCAGGCGGCTGAGCAACAGGAATACGAGCGCGCCGCCGGCCTGAGGGATCGAGTCGAGGCGCTCTCCCGAAGCCTCGAACGACAGTCGGTCGTTCTACCGGACCTGGTCGACCGGGACGCGGTCGGTCTCTTCATCGAAGAGGCCGACGCCTGTGCTCAGGTCTTCCTCGTTCGCGGAGGCCGAGTCACCGGACGCGCGACCTACCATCTGCGAGCGCCGGCCGATCCGAGCGCCGGAGAGATCCTCGGCGCCTTTCTCAGTCAGTACTACGCGAAGACAACATCCATACCGAAGGAGGTACTCCTCCCCGCTGTCATCGAGAACCCGGACCGTCTGGCCGATTGGCTGTCGTCCCTTCGCGGGAACCGCGTGAGGGTTCACGTCCCCCAACGCGGGGAGAAGCGCCGCCTGATCGAGCTCGCCTCACAGAATGCGCGGTTCGCCCTCAAAGGGAGCAAGAAGGAGGACGCCGTGCGCAAGGAGGCCTCAGCGGCGTTGGTCGAGCTCGCAGAGGTCCTATCCTTGTCGTCCTTCCCGCAACGGATTGAGGCGTACGACATCTCCAACACGTCAGGAAGCGAGGCGACCGGGTCGATGGTCGTCTTCGAAAAAGGACGCCCTCGCCGGGACGCGTACCGCCGCTTCAAGGTTCACATCTCCGGGAAGCCGGATGATTACGCGATGATGGCCGAGGTTCTCCGCCGTCGGTTCCGCCGCGGACTCGCCGAGCTAAACGACCCGACCGTGACCCAGGGCAAGTTCTCGGAGTTTCCCGACCTCGTCTTGATCGACGGCGGGAAGGGGCAGCTGAGCGTCAGCGTGTCGGTGCTGAGGGACCTCAACATCGAGGGGCTCGAGGCGATCGGACTGGCGAAGCGCCAGGAGGAGATCTTCAAGTCGGGCGAGACCGCGCCGATCATCCTCCCGGCGAAGAGCGACGCGCTCCTGCTGTTGCGGCAGATCCGCGACGAGGCACACCGTTTCGCAATCGACTACCACCGGCGCCTCCGGGCGAAGCGGAGCCTCTCCTCCGTCCTCGACGAGATTCCGGGGATCGGTCCGAAGCGAAAGAGCGCGCTGATGAAGCGGTTCGGCTCGGTCAAGAACCTCTCGGATGCAACGGCAGCCGAGATCGCGACGACCACCGGAATCCCGGCGAGCCTCGCCAAACTCGTTCTCAAACGTCTGCGCCACTGACACCCGATGGGTTGTTGCGGGTCGGCTGTGGCCTCCTGCGAATCGGGCTCTTATACTCTTCCCACCCTAAGGAAATGAGGATGAACACATGGAATCAATTGCCCTGCTGCGGGAGCTCTCCGACGCATTTGGCGTCTCCGGATTCGAAGACGATGTCAGAGGACGGATCGAGCGGCTGATTCGCCCTCACGTAGACGACGTGGCCGTGGACCCGTTGGGAAACCTGACCGCGACGCGCAGCGGCAGCGATGACCGGGTGCTGATGCTCGATGCGCACATGGACGAGGTCGGCTTCATCGTCAAGTGGATCGATGATGCAGGGTTCCTCCGGTTCGCCCCGATCGGCGGATGGGACGAGCGGATCATCCCCGGCCACCGCATTGAGATTCGCACGCGATCGGGGGAGATGAGACACGGGGTCATCGGCGTGTCTCCGCCCCACATCCTCAAGGCCGACGAGCGGAAGGCTCCGGTTCCGCTGGAGAAGCTGTTCATCGACGTCGGCGCGACCTCGCGACAAGAGGCGGCTGACTTGGGCATCCGAATCGGTGACCCGCTGACGATTCACTACCCGTTCATCGAGCTTACCGACGGATACGTCACCGGCAAGGCGTTCGACGATCGCGCAGGCTGTGCGGTCCTCATCGAGACGGCCCAGCGACTCGCCGAGGTCGATCTGCCGATGAAGACGGTCTTCTCATTCGTCTTCGGTGAGGAGGTGGGCCTGCGTGGGGCTCGGACGGCCTCCTTCAGGATCGAACCGGATCTGGCCCTCGCGATTGAGGGGACGATCGCCGCCGACACGCCCGGAATCCCGGACGAGAACCAGCCAACGCGCCTCGGCCGCGGACCGGCGATCAGCGTCGCCGATCGCTCGATCATCGTCTCTCCGAAGGTCGTCGGGGCGTTGGAGTCCGTTGCGGAGGCAGCGTCGATCCCGTATCAGCACAAGCTTCCGACCTATGGAGGAAGCGACGCCGGGGCGATTCACCTCACGCGAGGGGGTGTTCTCGCCGGCATCGTCTCCGTCCCGTGCCGGTTCATCCACTCTCCGGTCTCCACGCTTCGACTGAACGACTACGAGAACACGATCCGTCTGGTGACCGAGTTCGTGCAGTCACTTCCCGACTCCATCCTCTCGTAGGAAAGCCGGAGGCAAGACGCACAACTGGATTAACCCTCCGTACCGCCTCGGGCGATACGGCATTTGGTTCCGCCGCTAGGCGGAATCGACGGCGATCTTGTGCGCTTCGATCGTCTCCTTGACGACGTCGGCGAGTCGGCGAATCCCCTCGTCAATTCTCTCCTCGGTCGCGAGCGAGTACGAAAGACGAAGGGTGTTGCGGCCCCCGCCGTCGACGAAACATGCAGCTCCGGGAACGTAGGCAACTTTGTGCGCGATTGCGGTGTCAAGCATCTCCTCGGAGTCGATCCCCTCGGGCAGCCGGAACCAGACGAAGAGACCGCCTTCGGGTCTCGTCCAAGAGAGCCCTTCGTCGCTCGGCATGTGCTTGTCCAGGGCCTCGAGCATGGCGTCGCACTTGTCCCGGTAGATCGGCCGAATGTCGTCGAGATGCCGGTCAAGGCCGTATTCGTTCATGTAGCGAGCGGCCATGTGTTGGGTCAGCTTCGACGTGCACAGGTCGGTCGGCTGCTTGGCCCGGACGAGCGCGTCCATCAGCTCGCCACGAGCAAGCATGACGGCCAACCGAAGGCCGGCGGAGAGCGTCTTGGAGAAGGTGAGGAGGAGAATCACGCGACCATCCCGATCCATGCTGCAGATCGACGGGATCGGCTCCCCAGCGAAGCGGAGCTTCCCGTACGGGTCGTCTTCGAAGATCAAGAGGTCCTCGCGCCGCGCGATCTCGAGGAGCCTCTCTCGCTTCGCGAGGGACATCGTGATCCCACTCGGATTCTGGAAGTCAGGAATGACGTAGATTCCTTTCATTCGCTTCCCGGCCGCCTTCGCCTCGGCAATCCGCTCTTCGAGGACGTCGAGGTTCATTCCATCCTCCTCGAGCGGGATCCCGATCTTCGTCGTCTGGAACAGGGTGAACGCCTGGACGGCCCCAAGGTACGTCGGGAGCCCACAGAAGACGACGTCTCCAGGGTCGAAGAACGCCTTACAGAGAAGGTCGAGCGCCTGCTGGGACGCCGTCGTCACCAGGAGTTCCTCAACCGTCGCATCGATCCCCTGAGGCCGGAGCCATTCGGACATCGCTTTCCGAAGGGTTGTGCTCCCCTCGGTTAGGCCGTACTGGAGTACGTTGCGGTAGTTGTTCCGAAGGAGGTCATGCGCGATTTCGGCCAGCTCGTCGTGCGGGAAGGTCTCAGGCGCCGGAAGCCCTCCGCCGAACGAGATGATGTCCGGCTGCTCGGTCAGCTTGAGTAGCTCTCGGATCGCCGACCGCTTCGCGCCGGCCACTCGGCTGGAGAAGTGATGTTTCATCAAACGCTCCTTGAACGTCGGTGAGGTGTAAAGCGTCTAGATTCTACGCAATCACTCCACGGGGTTTCAAAAGAAGAGCCAACGGAAGAATGGCAGAAGCAAAACGGCCATGACCGTGCCGAAGAGGGCACCGAACAGGACATCGAGTGGGTAGTGTTCGCGCACGTAGACGCGCGAGAAGGCGATCATGGACGCAATCAAGTAGACGAAGATGACGGCCGCCGGATGGGGGTAGGTCCTCGACACGAGCCACGCCAACGCGAACGACGTGGTGGCGTGCCCCGAGGGGAAGGCGTACGTATCGATCGCGTGGAATCGGAGCCCAACACCAACGGATTCAGGGCGGCTCCGGCCGAACAGGGCCTTCAAGAACCGGAATGCGGCGATGTTGACGATCGAAATTCCGAGTCCGATCAACACGAAGAGCCGATCGGGCGGACGACCGAACAAGATCAATCCCAGTCCGAGTCCACCCCAGAGGTAGCCGTCGCCCAAGTAGCTGGCGGTGATTAAAATGCGCGAGAATCGCCGGAGCGAAGGGCTCGCACTGACGGCACGCACCGCTCTCTCGTCCCACGAGAGAACGGCTTCCAATGCTCCGTCAAGACTCCCGAGCACGCGGGCCCACGCCCCCACGTTAGTCTCGTCTCCCTCGAAGCGTCGGAAACAGGATCACGTCGCGGATCGATTCGATCCCCGTCGCCACCATCACCAGGCGGTCGATTCCGATCCCCATGCCTCCCGCAGGCGGCATCCCGTGTTCGAGCGCGAACAGGAAATCCTCGTCGATCCTGTGCGCTTCATCGTCGCCGGCCTCTCGTAGACGCTCCTGCGCCTCGAATCTTTCACGCTGGTCGATCGGATCATTCAGCTCGGTGAACGCGTTCGCGAGTTCCATTCCGCCGACGTAGAGCTCGAAGCGCTCGACCAATCGCTCGTCCTCGGGGCACTTCTTCGCGAGCGGCGAGATCTCGATCGGGTAGTCACAGACGAAGGTCGGCCGAACGATCGTCGGTTCCGAGAACCGCTCGTGCAACGCTTCGACCTTCTTTCCGGCGGTCCCAGCTGGCAGATCGATCCCTTTTTCGCTCGCCTGGCGGTCGATCTCGTCGGCCGACAGGGCCGACACGTCGATCCCCGAAGTCTCCTTCACGAGGTCGAGCATCTTGACCCTCGTCCACGGTGGGGTGAAATCGATCTCAGTCTCCTTGTATCCGATGGTCAAGGAGCCGACCGTGGCGCTCAGGACCTCCGTGATGAGCCTCTCCGCGAGATCCATCATCGTCCCGTAGTCGGCGTACGCTTGGTAAATCTCGAGCATCGTGAATTCGGGGTTGTGCTCGGTCGATACCCCCTCGTTCCGGAAGCACTTGCCAATCTCGTAGACGCGATCGATCCCCCCGACGAGGACGCGTTTGAGGTAGAGCTCGAGGGCGATTCTCATGTACAGGTCGATATCGAGGGTGTTGTGATGGGTAACGAAAGGTCGCGCGAGCGCTCCCCCGGCGATCGGCTGGAGCGTCGGTGTCTCCACCTCGACGAATCCGAGTTCGTCGAGTGTCCTTCGTATGGCCGAGATGGCCCTCGAGCGTTTGACGAAACCTTCCCTCGTCTCATCGTTTGCTATGAGATCGAGTGATCGGTGTCTGTGTCTCTGCTCTACATCCTTGAGCCCGTGCCACTTCTCGGGAAGAGGGCGAATCGCCTTCGCGAGGAACGTGTACTCCTCCACCGCGACCGTCAGCTCTCCCCGCTTCGTTCGGAAGATCTCTCCGGAAACCGAGAGAATGTCACCGACGTCGACTCTTCCGAGTTCTCTGTACGACGCTTCCCCGAGCCCGTCGACTGTCGCGTGTGCCTGGAGCCGTCCCGTCCCGTCCCGAAGGTCGAAGAACGAGGCCTTCCCCATCCCTCGAACCGCCCTCAGCCGGCCGGCAATTGTGACCCGCTCGCCACCCCGCTCTTCGCCAGCCAATCCCTCGTACCGATTGGTGAGATCTCCGATCGGTTGCACCGCGGGAACGCGAGCCGGAAACGGATCGATCCCGCGAGCCCGCAGGCTCTCAAGATGATCCAGCCGAGACTGCATCAACGGATCGCTCATACGAATTCCTCGACGTAGAGCCGACTACTGGTTGATGGCGATGACGCGAAACTTCGAGGTTCCCCACGGAAGCTCTGTCGTCACGGTGTCGCCTTCCTTCTTGTCCAACAGGATCTGACCGACAGGTGAAGCAACCGAGATCTTTCCCTTCGCGAGGTCGACCTCAGGAGCGCTTACCAGAATAAACGTTCCGCTCTCTTTGATCGTGAGATCCTGGAGAATGAAGCTCGACCCGATGCCGATCCGATCCTTCTGGATGTCCTCCTCCGGAAGAACCTCGGCGGCCTCAAGGATCGATCTCAGTCGGCGCAGTTCGCGCTCGTAGTACTCCTGCTGACTCTGAAGGTACATGTACTCCTTGTTCTCTCGCAGGTCCCCGCCGTTCAACTTCGAGGTCTTGAGCTTGTCGGGAATTTCCTCGTAGAGAGTCTTCTCGACGCTGTCGAGTTCCTGCTTCATCAGATCGTAGCCCTCTTTGGTGAGGTAGATCGTTTCCTTGTTCATCGGGACACCTCTCTTCCGACAATCTCTGTTAGGGCGGCCAGCAGCAGCCGACCAAGCGCGTCGACGGTCGTCTCTCGACACCTCGGAGCCGGCTTCACGATGATCGACACGTTCGGCAGGCACGCGGCGTTCCGTCGAAACGCCTCTCTCAGCATCCGCTTCATCCGATTCCGCGCCACTGCCTTCCCCCACTGGCGAGGAATCACGATTCCCAACCTCTTCGCTTCATCCTGCGCGAGCACGTGGAGGGAGAAACACGGACCCTTCCACACGGTGCCTTCACGGTAAACGCGCTCGAAGTCGCGCCTTCGTTTCAGGCGCATGGTGGGAGGGAAACGGCTCTCACCGCCGCCGGACATGGACGAACTATAGCCTCAAGGCGTGTGTGATTCAAGCTTTCCGTGTTTTCGCCCCCCCTCAAGACATCCATTCTCTGTCGCTCGAGAACTCGCATAACACGCTCGCGGCTCTGGATGTTCTCGTGGGATGCCCCGGGGCGCTACACTCTCGCCCGAAAGACGCCATGAACGAAGAACACGTCTTCACGGTTTCCGAACTGAATCGGTCCGCACGCGAGGCCCTGGAATCGGGGTTCGGTGAGGTTTGGCTGAAGGGTGAGGTCTCGGAACTGAAGCGGGCGGCGTCCGGACACCTCTACTTCACGCTGAAGGATGAGAACTCCGAGATCAGTGCCGCCCGGTTCAAGAGTCGGTCTGCCGCGCTCGCGCCGGTCACCGTCGAAACCGGAATGCTCGTCCTCGCGTTCGGGAAGCTGACCGTCTACGAGCCGCGCGGACGGTACCAGTTCATCGCATCGCTCCTCCAACCGCTCGGAGAGGGGGCACTTCAGGCCGCAATCGAGCGCCTCAAAGCTCGTCTTCAGGCCGAGGGGCTTTTCGACGCGGTGCACAAGAAGCCGATTCCTCAATTCCCTCGGCGAATCGGCGTCATCACGTCACCGAGCGGGGCCGCCTTCCGCGACATCCGATCCGTCCTATCCCGCCGCTGGCCGGTCGCCGAGGTCTACCTCTTTCCGGCGACCGTGCAGGGAGAGAGTGCCCCCTCGGACCTCGTTTCCGCGCTCGATCTTGCGATCCGCTTCTCCGAAAGCGGCCGCTCGCTCGACGTCTTGATCCTCGGTCGCGGCGGCGGCTCCGCCGAGGACCTCTCCGCCTTCAGCGACGAGGGCGTCGCGCGAGCCGTCTTCGCCTGCCCGCTTCCCATAGTTTCGGCCGTCGGCCACGAAATCGACTTCGCGATCAGTGACTTCGTCGCCGATCTGCGGGCTCCGACGCCGGCGTCGGCCGCGGAGCTGATCGTGCCCGATCGCCAAGATCTCGCGGAGGCACTTGAGGCCCGCGCAGGGCGACTGGCCCGCGGTGTCGCGGCTCGGTTGTCAATCCAATCGGAGCGGCTCCGCACGAATCTTCGAGGCTACCTGTTCCGAATCCCGGGTCGGCGGGTCGAAACGCTCTCACAGCGGTTCGATGGACTCGTCGAGGACCTCTCGCGCGAGATGTCGCACGCGTTTACCACCCGAGTCCAGAGGCTTGGCCGTCTCGCGGATGTTCTTCGGCTCACCGATCCCGGATGGCCACTTCGCCGTGGGTATTCGCTCACGTTCTTCAAGGGCTCGGGGCAGGCCCTTCGCGCTTCCTCCGAGGTGGCGCCCGGATCCGAAATCGAAACGCGCCTCGGCTCCGGGCGCCTTCACTCGCGTGTCGAGGAGGTGATTGACGAGTGACGATCGAAGAGGCCCTCGAGAAGCTGGAGGGGATCACGCAGAAGCTCGAGAAGGAGGACCTCGGCCTCGAGGAGTCGATCGCTCTGTTCGACGAAGGTCTCGGACTCGCGGCGACGATTAAGACCCAGCTCGAGGACGCGAAGCTCCGAGTCGAGCAGGTGCTTGAGAAGACCAGGGGAACCTTCGCGCTTGAGCCGTTGGATCTACCCTAGCGCTCTCCTATAATCCCAACCGTGATCGGGAAAGAAGAATCGTATGATGTCGTTGTCATCGGAGCCGGACCCGCCGGTCTCACCGCGGCCCTCTACGCCGGACGAGCCCTCCTCTCCACACTGGTGGTCGAGATGGGTCTTCCGGGCGGGCAGCTGAACGAGACCGACCTGATTGAGAACTGGCCCGGCTTCGAAGAGACGGTCTCCGCCCCCGAGCTGATGCAAAGCTTGCGTAAGCAAGCCGAGCGCTTCGGCGCGGAGTTCGCCCAGGACGAAGTGGTTCGGATAGAGACCGGCGACCCACTTCACCGCGTCGTCACACCGCGCGCTTCGTTCGAGACAAGGACGATCGTCGTCTCGCCCGGATCTCGGCCGAAGGAGCTTTCGGCCGAAGGGGCTGCGCGCCTGAAAGGAAAAGGGGTCTCGTACTGCGCGACCTGTGATGGTTTCTTCTTCCAGGGAAAAGAGATCGTCGAAATCGGCGCCGGAGACTCCGGCTTGACGGAGGCTCTCTTCTTGACCCGCTTCGTCGAATCGATCTCGATCGTCGTCCGCCACCCCGAAGCCGATCCGAAGGCGTTCCGTGCCTCGGCGATTCTTCAGAAGCGAGCCCTCGATCATCCGAAGATCCGTTTCCTGTGGGACTGCGTCGTCGACGAGGTTCTGGGCGACGATCACGTCACCGGCGTGAGATTGAGGAACCTCGACACAATGGAAACGAGTCTCCTGGAGACGAACGGAGTCTTCGTGAACATCGGCCACGACCCGCAGACGGAATTCCTTCGCGGAACGGTCGAGCTCGATGAGGCCGGATACGTCGTAACCGATCAACGCCTGCACACTAGCGTTCCCGGTATCTTCGCCGCAGGAGATGCCAGGGTCTTCGCCCATCTCTACGCGCAGGGCGTCGTCGCCGCCGGGGAGGGGGCGATCGCAGCGATCGAAGCACAGAAGTACGTCTCCGGATAGCGGCCGCGGTGCGGACGGACGAGAGGCCAAGAGAAATCGTGAACGAAACCGACAAGGGGGAGGGTGAGGTAATGTACCCATCGATATCGAAGTTGTTCGATGACGCCGTCTCGGCTCACCGTGACCGAATCGCGCTCCGTATGCCGATTCCGAAGGAAAGGAAACGTGGGCGCGGAATCCAGCTGGTTCTGAATGAGGTTTCGTACGGGCGCTTGGGGGAGATGGTCGGTCGGATGGCGTCCGCGCTGTCTTCGCTCGGCGTGGCAAAGGGGGATCGCGTCGCGCTGATCGCCAAGCCGCGCGCCGCTTGGGCGACGAGCTTCTACGCCATCTTGTACTGCGGAGCCGTCGTCGTGCCGCTCGACCCGGAGCTTCAGCCGGGGGAGATCGAGAGAATCCTCGTCGAAGCGGGCGTCAAGGGAGTCGTCGCGTCGGGTAGCAAAGCCGACGACCTCCTGGCGATGAAGGCGTCCGCGCTGCCGGACATCTTCGTGATCACGATGGATCGCGCGAAGGACGAGCGAGCGCTGTTCCTCGACGCGCTCCTCCTCGGGAAGACGCCGCTTCCGCTCGTAGAAGTCTCCGAAGACAGCCTGGCCGTGCTGATGTACACCTCGGGGACGACAGGGAACGCGAAGGGCGCGATGTTGACGCACAAGAACCTCTCTTCGAACGCGATCACGGCCGCCAAGGTCGTCTCCCTCTCGCCGGAAGACAACTTCCTGGGCATCGTCCCGTGGAATCACATCTACGGGCTGACGATCACACTGGTGACGCCGCTCATGACCGGGGCGACGACGACCTACACGCCGGTCGACCGGAATCTCGCTGCAGTGATGAAGAAGGCCCAGCCAACCATCATCCTCGGCGTCCCGAAGCTCTACAACGTCCTCTACGGACGCGTCCGCGATTCGATCGCGAAGTCCGGGCTGAAACGGATGATCCATCGATCCTCGCCCACGCTGATGGGTAAGCTCGTGAAGAAGAAGCTGTTCGGCAAGCAGTTCCGGTTCTTCACCTCAGGCGGGGCGCCGCTCAACCCAGAGGCCGCCGCAGGATTCCGCGAAATGGGAATCGGAATCATGGAAGGGTACGGGCTGACGGAAACCGCGCCACTCCTCACGATGTGCGAGGCGTTCGCCGAGGAACCGGGCATGGTCGCGGTCGAGGGAATCGAAATCCGGATCGATCACCCCGACGATGACGGCGTTGGCGAGGTCCTGTCGCGCGGCCCGAACACGATGGCCGGCTACTACAAGAATCAGGCCGCCACAGACGAGGTCATCGACAGCGACGGGTGGTTCCACACCGGAGACCTCGGGACGTACAAGAACGGCTGTCTCGTGATCTCGGGCCGAGCGAAGAACGTCATCGTCCTCGAGACCGGGAAGAACGTCTATCCCGAGGAGATCGAGTGGGAGCTCGTCGGCATCCCGGCGATCGATGAGATCATGGTCCACGAGGGCGAACGCCAAGGGGTTCCGGCCGTCTGTGCGAAGATCTATCCGAGCTGGGACGCCCTCAAAGAGAGCGGGATCGACACGCCGTCAGCCGCGATCGAACACATCTGGGAGGCAGTCAAGGAGCGAAGCGAAAATCTGGCGATATTTAAGCGGATCAAGCATAAGGAGTGCCTCACGCTCGTCGAGGAGCCGTTCCAGAAGAGCGCGAAGCTCGACATCAAGCGACATCTTCACAAGGACGATGACTGAGAACCTGATCCGGGTGGCAGGAAAGCAAGGCGTGCGGCGTGGCCCTGCAACGCTTTCGCAGCGGTCGAGTCGATCGTCTGTTGTCTCACCTCCTGCAATAGAGTATAGTAAGGGCTCAACGACGGAAAGGGGATTGCGTGGTCACAAGAGAGAATGCGCTGTCTGTTTACATCTCGAAGCCGAAGGCTGAGAAGCGACCCATGGAGCGTTTGACGAAGCTGGCCAAGAGCCGAGATCGCTCGATGAACTACCTCATCGTCGAGGCAATCCTCCAATACCTCGATCGAGAGGAATCGAAGAAGTAGACTCGGCCGCAGTCGCTTCACGCAGGGACCATCGAGGTTCGCTATCCTTGCTTGCTGCCTTCCTGCAGGCGCTTGAGACGAGCGGCCACGCGCTCCTCAAAGCCTCGGTCGGTCGGTCGGTAGTATCGACGAGCCGCCAGCCCCTCCGGCAAACACGTCATCGGAGCAACCCCGCCCTCGAAATCGTGCGCGTAACGATAGCCCTCGCCATAGCCCAGGCTCTTCATCAGCCGCGTCGGCGCGTTGCGAAGATGGAGCGGAACCTCCTCGGTCGGACGTTCCCGCACGTCGTGATAGGCCTCTCCCATCCCGACGTAGAGCGCATTCGACTTCTCAGCACAGGCAAGATAGACGGCCGCCTGTGCGAGGGCGAGATCGCACTCCGGAAGCCCGACGGTTTCCACTGCTCGAGACGCCGCAATCGCTTGTTCGAGACCTCGCGGGTCTGCGAGGCCGATGTCTTCGGACGCCATCCGTATCAACCGCCGCGCGAGGAATCGAGGATCCTCGCCCCCTTCCAAGATCCGGGCCAGCCAGTACAGGGCGGCGTCAGGGTCGGAATTGCGAATCGACTTGTGGAGAGCGGAGATGAGATCGTAGTGCTCGTCGCCGGCACGGTCATACCGCAATCCCTTGCGCTGGACCGCGCGCCGGATGAGTTCAACGTCAATCTCCCGCCCGCCCGCAATCGACGTTGCCAGCTCGAGTGTCGTCAGGGCGCGTCGCGCATCGCCGTCCGAGAGCCCAATGAGTGCGTCGGCCGCCTCAGGAGCGAGATCGAACTCACCGCCGAGACCGTCGGGCTCCACGAGCGCCCGCTCGACCACGTCTCGAATCGAGGAGTCTTCCAGAGGCTCGAAGCGGAAGAGCTGACACCGGGAGAGGAGGGCGGCGTTCAATGCGAACGACGGGTTCTCGGTCGTCGCGCCAACGAAGATGACGCTCCCTTCTTCGAGGAACGACAAGAGCACGTCCTGCTGGGCCTTGTTGAATCGGTGGATCTCGTCAAGAAAGAGAAGGTCGCGTTTACCTTCGGAGAGGAAACGGGCCTGTGAGGCCTCCAATGTACGCCGCACGTCCTTGACCCCGGTCAGCGCGGCCGAGAGGTGAACGAACCGTGACTTCGACCGCACGGCGACGATCCGACCGACGGTCGTCTTCCCGGTTCCCGGTGGCCCCCAGAAGAGGAACGCGCGGTACGCCTCACGCTCGATGACTGCGCGTAGCGGTCCGCCAGGCCCGAGGATCTTCGGCTGACCGGCGACTTGATCGATCGTCTCAGGGCGCATTCGTTCGGCGAGCGGCGGTGGCGGTGGCGGCGCGAACTGAAGAGGATCCATGGGGGGATCGTAGCGCACCAACGAAAGCCTCAACAAGCCTTGACACCGCGAAGAGGCCTCTCGTACCATCCGTTCCGCTCGGGTCGTTAGCTCAATGGTAGAGCAGCGGACTCTTAATCCGTTGGTTGCAGGTTCGAGTCCTGCACGACCCACTGGAAAGGCGCGTGAGCTTTTCGGGTCGTTAGCTCAGTGGCAGAGCACCTGACTTTTAATCAGGGAGTCGCTGGTTCGAATCCAGCACGACCCAGATTGAATGGTCGGTGAGCTGGGGCCATCGATACTCGGCTCACACGAACGACGGAGCTGTTCGCACGTACACGCGTGCGCGCAACGTCCCCATCATCTAGCGGCCTAGGATACCGGGTTTTCATCCCGGCGGCAGGGGTTCAAATCCCCTTGGGGACACAGGAAGTAGTAGTTGCAGCTCGTCTGCTGCTAGCTATAATGGGCGAGTAGCTCAGCTGGGAGAGCATCCGGCTTACATCCGGAAGGCCACAGGTTCGAGTCCTGTCTCGCCCAATGAGCCTTGATCCTCTCGGGGGCGTGGTCTAGCCAGGTTTAGGACGCTGGATTGTCACTCCAGAGATCGCCGGTTCAAATCCGGTCGTCCCCGCCAGTCGTGCCGAGGTAGCTCAGTTGGTAGAGCACCGCCCTGAAAAGGCGGGTGTCCCCAGTTCAAGTCTGGGCCTCGGCACCATTGCTTCCCACACACCGATTCAGCTTGAGAGGGACGTCTGTCCGCACCATTGCACGCTTCGGGTGGTCCTTTCAGGTCCGCTGTGCCGCGCAATGTCCAACAGAAGAGACTTTCCGGCGCTGTGGCCGTAAGCTCGCCTGTGGAAAACCTTGTGGAGAACCATCCCAAATCCGCACGAAAAGGCACGTTCGTTGTGGATAAGTCGTTCTCCGTGCCCTGCTGCAGCGCGCTCGATCCCGTCCCTCCTGGTCGGCCGCATCCCTCCGCAGTCTTTCCACAGCCTTTCCCCATTCCCGCATCGCCAAAGGAAGCGATGTAGGATGGGTTTTCCACAGGCGCGCCGGACACTTCGCTTCTCTCGAGCAGCGATCGCAAGGAGCGCCGCCCCACCGCAGCGCGCAGGATCTACGTCCTGTATTCGGAGTGGTCGATTGTCCGTAAGCTCCCGAAGCGGGCTGCCGATGATGGATCCCGCCGGCACGACTCAGGCCGACGGACGAATCCGCCTCTTGATCTGCGAGGCGTCTCTTCGTTACTCTTGTCGCGGAGCTTGCGGGAAAGGGGACGATGAGCGCTAGTCTTGTTGCAGTCTGGGATTCTGTCGTTTCCACGCTGCGGGATACGATCCCGGACTCGAGTTATCTCACGTGGTTGGCGGACGCGCGCCCGCTCGCTCTTGGGGACGATTCCTTGGCGATCGGGGTTCCGGATTCCTTCACCAAGAACGGGATCGAGCGTCGCTATCGCGCGGAGATCGAACGACTGGTTTCGGAGACCTGCAAGCGCCCCGTCTCGCTGGAAGTGAACGTTCTTGCATCCGATTCCCCCGCCGCCATTTCGGCACGCCGCGCCCAGGAAGAGGCACGCACCATTCCGCGCGGTGGATTCCCACTGAACGTCGATTACACATTCGACTCTTATGTGCGTGGGAAGAACAACCATCTCGCGCACGCCGCCTCGGAAGCGGTCGCGCACGCGGTCATCGAGTCCGAAGAGAAGACCTACAACCCGCTGTTCATCTACGGTAACGTTGGTCTAGGCAAGACGCACTTGCTCCAAGCGATCGGGAATCAGGTTCTCGGCACGGCTCGGGATCGAACCGTCGTCTACACGACCTCCGAACGTTTCGCCATCGAACTGATCAACGGGATTCGCAACAACTCGACCGGAGCGTTCCGAGAAAAGTATCGAAAGATCGATCTCCTTCTCATCGACGACGTTCACTTCCTGCAGGGGAAGGAAGCGACGCAGGAAGAGCTCTTCCACACGTTCAATGAGCTATATGGAGCGATGAAACAGATCGTCCTGTCGAGCGACCGTCCTCCCGAAGACCTATCCGGGCTGCAGGAGCGCCTTGTCTCGCGTTTCCGATGGGGTCTCGTAGCCGACATTCAGGCCCCCGACCTCGAGACGCGAATCGCCATCTTGCGAGAGAAGGCGATCGCTCGCGGCCTTTCCGTCGACGATGACGTGTTGGAGCTCATCGCAAGACGGATCTCGTCCAACGTCCGAGCCCTCGAAGGCGCCCTGGTCAAGGCGCTCGCGTGCGCGAAGCTGCAGGGCGAGCGGCTCACCCCTCAACGTCTGGAGGCGATGCTCCCGAAAGAGGGACAGCGCCCCCGTCTAACGATCGACCACATCAAGGAAGAGGTCGCCACGCACTACAATCTCAAGGGGCGTGACCTGGAGAGTTCGAGTCGGAAGAAGGAGATCTCCCAGGCGAGGCATGTTGCCATCTTCCTTGCCCGCAAGATGACCGACCACTCCTTCCCGGCGATCGGGCGGGAGTTCGGCAACCGGGACCACACGACGATCATGCACTCGTACTCGAAAGTGCGAACTCAGCTGGAGGAGACGCCCCTCCTTCAAGCCGAGATCGGGGAGCTGCAGGAATCCCTCGCCTCTCGGTTCGCCCTTCATCGCTAGATGCCCCGAATCATTCGGTCTCACCGCACCTGTTCACAAGCATCGGAGAGTCCGGGGAGAACTTCTGCTCTCCTGGGGAGAACGATTGGGGAAAGGCGAGCCGAGTGTTCTCCCCAGACGTTTTCCCCACGCAATGGACGGATCTCCACCGTCTCTCCACACGAATCGCGGGTCGCCGAAATGGTTCCACTTGGGCACTTGCGCCTCGTGTCCACAACGCAAGCGTCGCACTACTACTACTCCAATAAAGAGAATGTACCAGTGCGTTTCACGATTGAAGTTGTTGTTCAATGCGTGGGCGAAGAGCTTCCCCTGCCACGGCCGAAGCCGTCCGATTGATCGCTTTGCATCGGGGCTCTAGAATGGACCCCTCATGAACGCAATCCGCAGCACGACGATCCTTGCGATTCACTCGAAGGAAGCGAGCCATGCCGTCATGGCAAGTGACGGACAGGCAACGATGGACACCACGGTGATCAAGAAGAAGACGCGGAAGATCTACCGGCTGCACGACGATCAGGTTCTTGTCGGTTTCGCCGGAGCGACCGCCGATTGCTTGGCCCTTCTCGACAAGTTCGAGGGGAAACTGAAGAAGTACGATGGCCAGCTTCGACGATCGGCCGTCGAGATGACGAAGGAGTGGCGGACCGATCGGATCCTGCGACACCTCGAGGCGATCCTGATTGCGGTGAGCTCCGAGGGCCTGCTCATGATCTCCGGATCCGGCGACGTGCTTGAACCGGATGACGGTGTGATCGGCGTGGGGTCCGGAGGTCCGTACGCACTTGCGGCGGCGAGGGCCTTCTTGTCCGTTGCCGATCTCCCGATCGACGAAATGGCAAGACGCGCGTTGGGCATCGCGGGCGAGATCGACATCTACACCAACAGCGAGATCTCTCTCGAAGAGATCAACTGGTAGACAAGAGGGGACATGAGTGAGATCGTAGAAATCAGTGACGAACGGCTTTCCGGACTGACTCCACGTCAGATCGTCGAGGAACTCGACAAGTACATCGTGGGACAGGCCGAAGCGAAGCGATCCGTGGCGATCGCTCTGCGGAATCGGATGCGTCGGCAGGTCGTCGAGGATCCAGAGATTCGCGAGGAGATCAAGCCAAAGAACATCCTGATGATCGGTCCGACTGGTGTCGGGAAAACGGAGATCTCCCGTCGCCTGGCTCGCCTGACGACGTGTCCGTTCGTCAAGGTCGAAGCGACCAAGTTCACCGAAGTCGGATACGTTGGGCGTGACGTGGAGTCGATGATTCGCGACCTCGTCGACATCTCGATCGACACGATCCGGGAAGAGGAGATCATCCGGGTCGAAGAAGAGGCCGAGGATCTCGTGACCGATCAGATCCTCGACGCGCTGATTCCGCCGCCTCAGGAAGATGCCGAGCGCGAGGAGAGCGTCCGACATACGCGAGAGAAGCTGCGAGCGAAGCTCGAAGCGGGCGAACTCGAGGAACGCTACATCGAGATCACCGTCGAGGAGCAGATTACTCCCCAGATTGATGTCTTCTCTCAGGACGGGATGGACCAGATGGGGATAGACATGGGCGACGTCCTCTCGGGCCTGATCCCGCCCTCGCGCAAGAAGCGGCGAATGCACATCCGCGAGGCCCGGCCTCTCCTGTTCGAGCAGGTCGTGGACAGCCTGATCAACATGGACGAGGTCCGACATGCCGGGCTCCGGATGGCGGAAGAGTCGGGGATCATCTTCCTCGACGAGCTGGACAAGATCGCTGCAGGCGGCCGGGAGGAGATGGGCGGTCCGGGCGTCTCAAGGCAAGGCGTCCAGCGAGATCTCCTTCCACTTCTCGAAGGGGCCACGGTGCGAACGCGGTACGGCGTAGTCTCGACGGAGAACGTGTTATTCATCGCCGCCGGCGCGTTCAACATGTCGAAGCCGTCCGACCTGATCCCTGAGCTTCAGGGACGTCTTCCGATCCGCGTTGAGCTCGACAGCCTCACCGCCGCTGACTTCCGTCGCATCCTGTGGGAACCGAAGGATGCGCTGACCACGCAGTACACGGCCCTTCTGGCGACCGAGGGCGTCGAACTCCGGTTCAGCGAGGACGCGGTCGACGCGATTGCCCGAATCGCCTACGAGTTGAACCAGACGACCGAGAACATCGGCGCCCGCCGTCTTACGACCGTCATGGAACGGTTGGTCGAGGAGATCTCGTTCGACGCTGACGTCCGCCGAGGCGAGACCATCACGCTCGACGAGGCATACGTCAACAAGCGGCTGTCGGACATCGTCGAGGATCCCGATCTCGCCCGCTACATCCTCTAGGACCCCGACGAGGCGTTGCCCGCAAGCGCAGACCCCGAGTAAGATGTCGAGTTCTCGAGACCAAGGAGGAAGACCGATGATTCAGGTTTCTTTGCCCGATGGGTCTGTGCTGGAGATCTCTCAGGGCACTTCGATCCTCGAGGTCGCCGAGGGAATAGGCCCTCGTCTCGCCGCTGCTGCCGTCTGCGCCTTCGTCGACGGCGAGTTGCGAGACCTGCGCGAGACGTTGACCGAGGACTGTGCGTTGACGGTCGTCACGACCGGCGACGTGCAGAGTCTGACGACGCTTCGCCACACGACGTCACACATCATGGCCCAAGCGGTGAAGAGGCTCTTCCCGAACACGAAGCTTGGAATCGGACCGGCGATCGACGACGGGTTCTACTACGACTTCGATCTCGAGACGGCCTTCGGCGAGGATGACCTCGAACGAATCACGGCCGAAATGGAGAGGATCGTCGACGAGGACCTCCCGATTGTTCGCAAAGAGCTATCCGTGGCCGAAGCCCGCGACCTTCTCACGGAGCACGGAGAGCCCTACAAGCTGGAGCTGTTGGATGACCTTGAGGGCGAGACGATCACGTTCTTCGAGCAGGGCGAGTTCATCGACCTCTGCCGCGGACCGCACCTGCGTTCGACGGGCCGCGTGAAGCGCGATGCAATGAAACTCGTTTCGATCGCCGGCGCGTACTGGCGTGGAGAGGAGACCCGCCCGATGCTCCAGCGGATCTACGGAACCGTCTGGGAGAAGAAGGACGATCTCGACGCGTACCTCTGGCGACGTGAGGAAGCGGCGAAGCGCGATCATCGGAGGATCGGCAGGGACCTGGATCTGTTCAGTATTCACGAGGAGGGGGGCGCTGGCCTCGTCTGTTGGCATCCAAAGGGCGCGCGCCTCAAGCGAACGATCGAGGAGTTCTGGTACGCCGAGCACGATCGCGGGGGATACGAGATCGTCTCGACGCCCCACATCGGCAAGGGGACACTCTGGGGGATCAGCGGGCACCTCGACTTCTACCGCGAGAGTATGTACTCGCCGATGGACATCGATGGCGTCGAGTACTACCTCAAGCCGATGAACTGCCCGTATCAGATCCTGATCTACAATTCGCGCGTTCACTCCTATCGCGAGCTTCCGCTTCGGTGGGCCGAGTTGGGGACCGTCTACCGCTACGAGCGATCCGGTGTGCTGCACGGGCTCCTTCGAGTGCGAGGGTTCACGATCGACGATGCGCACATTATCTGCAGCCCGGATCAGATCCACGAGGAGCTCGCCCGAGTGTACGAGTTCAGCATGAACATGCTGATGGCGTTCGGGTTCGATGAATTCGACATCTACTTGGCCACCCGGCCGCACGAAGGGAAGGCGGTCGGCGAGCCCGAGCGATGGGAGCAGGCGACCGATGCGCTCAAGAGCGCGCTCGATTCTCGTGGCCTCCCCTACGAGATGGATGAGGGAGGCGGCGCGTTCTACGGGCCGAAGATCGACATCAAGGTGAAGGACGCTCTCGGACGCCCGTGGCAGTGCTCGACGATCCAGTTCGACTTCAACCTTCCCGAGAGGTTCGACATGAACTTCACCGGAGAGGACGGGCACCAGCACAAGCCGTACGTCGTTCACCGGGCCCTGCTTGGCAGCATCGAGCGCTTCATTGGCTGCCTGATCGAGAACTACGCCGGGGCGTTTCCACTATGGCTGTCGCCGGTGCAAGCGGTGGTCATTCCGATCGCCGATCGGCACAGCGAGTTTGCGGACTCTGTCGTCGAGCGCCTCCGGGGGGCCGGAATCCGTGCCACAGTCGACATGTCCTCCGAGCGGATGAACGCCAAGATCCGCAACGCGCAGCTGCAGAAGACCCCGTACATGCTCATCGTCGGCGACAGGGAGCAGGAGGCCGACGCCGTGGCGGTCCGTCTCCGCACGGAGGAGGATCTCGGCGCGAAACCGGTCGATGAGGTCATCGAGAGCCTTCGCCGGGTGATCGACGAGAAGTCTCTTACGCTCACGTGAGAGAAGCGACTCGAGTTGACATGAGAGGTGAGTGGCCGTGCAGGAGGCCGGGTATCTGCTGAGGATTCTGCTTGCCGCGGGCCTCAGCGCTGTTATCGGGATCGAGCGCGAGTTCCACGGGCGACCGGCCGGCCTTCGAACGCATCTCCTGGTCGGAACGGGTGCCTGCTTGGTCATGGTCGCCTTTCAGGCGGCCTGGGGGGCGTTCGTCGGAGGGGATCCCAGCACCAACGGCTTGCCTCAGGAGATCGGTCGCGTCGCGGCGGGCGTGATCACGGGGATCGGGTTCCTCGGCGCGGGGACGATCATCAAGGTCGGTGACTGGGTTCGAGGCCTGACGACGGCGGCCTCTCTATGGTTCGTGGCGAGCCTTGGGATCGCCGCGGGGCTCGGCGCGTTCGTCATCGCCGCGGGAGGAGGCGCGATCGGCCTTGCGATCCTTGCAGTGATCGATCCGATCGCGTCTCGGATCCCGAGCCGCGTCTACCAGTCGCTGACGCTGTCGGTCCACGCAGATCGCCAGCGGGAAGTCCGGGACGGGCTCCGCGCGTGTTGCGACGGCAAGAGGGTTCGGATCACGCCTGTCAGTTGGGAATGGAACAGCACCAAAGAGATCGTCACGCTCACCTACCGCATTCGCCACGTCGGTACGGCCGATTTGGAGAGCTTGGCGGAACGCGCATCGACGATCGACGGCGTGATCGAGACACAGGTTCGCCTCTAGGTCTGAGCCGATCAGTTAAGGGCGGCCTGAAGCGCGTCGACGGAGTCGGTCTCTTCCCACGGCATGTCGAGGTCCGTTCTTCCGAAGTGACCGTAGGCCGACAGCGGTTCGTAGATCGGGCGCCGCAGGTCGAATCGATCGATGATTGCGCCTGGCCGGAAGTCGAAGACTTCGAGGACAGCCTTGCGAAGGAGGTCATCGCCGCGGACGCCGGTTCCCATGGTGTCAACCGTGACGGCAAGCGGCGCGGCGCGGCCGATCGCATAGGCGATCTGCACCTCGGCCTGATTCGCGAGCTTCGCGGCGACCAAGTTCTTCGCCACGTATCTCGCCATGTAGGTGCCGGATCGATCGACCTTCGTCGGATCCTTCCCCGAGAACGCGCCTCCGCCGTGGGAGCTGAATCCTCCGTAGGTGTC
>JBARQW010000189.1:0-3249 GCA_049643905.1 Bipolaricaulia bacterium | reverse complement strand
CGATCGCGGCCAGTGACTCGTCCGAGTGGCACTTGCCGATCCCAAGCGGCGCGTACGCCATGACTAGCGCGTCATGCCTCCGCGCGGCTTCGATGACCTTCGTCTGGGCCAGATACGGATGATACTCGACCTGGTTGCAGACCACCGGAGCAGACCTAGCTGCGCGTTCGAAGAATGCAACCGGGAAGTTGCTCACACCCAAGTGGCGCACTGTGCCGGCGTCGACTTCCTTCACCATCGCAGTCAGGATGTCCTCGACCTCGAACCTCGGATTCAGCCAGTGGATGAGCCACAGATCGACGTAATCAATGCGCATGTCCCGAAGACTCTGCTCGAGGCTCTTTCGGAGTCCATCGGGAGACATGTCATCCATCCACGCCTTGGCCGTGATGAACAGGTCTTTCCGGTCGATGCCGAACGATTCGATCCCATCTCCGACCGCTCTTTCGTTCTCGTAGATCTCGGCCGTGTCCAGGTGGCGATAGCCGATCTTGAGGGCATTCTCCACCGCCTGAGTGCATTCCTCGCCCTTCATCCGGAACGTGCCAAAACCGAGCGCCGGGATCTTCGCCCCACGTACGTTCTCGTACTTCATACGATCCATCCTTTCCCTAGGTGGTTTCCGACGTCTCGAACGAACGGGCGTAGTCTTCGTGGAACTTCACCGTGGCCGCCTCAACGGCGGGATTCGAGCAAGTCTTGGAGACGACATCCGCTTGGATTGCCGCGAAGTGCGCCCCGACTTTCCAGGAGAGCATCAGCTCCTCCGGCGTTCGCACGCTGGCCGCGATTACCTTCGAGTCGAGAGCGTGCTGATCGATGAGATCGACGATATCGCTGACCACCTGGCACCCATCCCCGCCCACGTCGTAGATCCTCGCCATGTAGGGGGCGAGAAAAGATGCCCCCGCGCGTGCCGCCAGGAGCGCCTCGTTGGCCGCGCAAATGGCGGTCGCCGTGACACGGATGCCGTCAGATGCGAGCGCGTTGATTGCTTCGATGCCCTGCGCCGTCACCGGAATTTTCACGACGACTCGGTCCGCATCGATGGCCGCAAGCTTGCGCCCTTCTTCGACCATGTCGTCCGCCATCAATCCGGACACCTGGATGAAGACGGGGTCCGGGACGATCTCCAAGACCGAACGGACGAGTTCCTCCGAGGGCCGGCCTGCGGCGGCCACCAAACTCGGATTGCTGGCTACACCGACGAAAATTCCCATCCGATAGAACTGCCGAATCTCATCCAGGTCGGCCGAGATCAGGATCAGCTTCATGGCGCCTCCTCCTCATGGGCCTCGATCGCCGCCAGAACGGCACCCATGTGCGCCAGAGAGGGTCCACCGTCCATGATCACGGCCACAAAGGCCGACTCTTGGATCTCCTCTGCCGTGGCGCCAGCTGCGATCGCCGAGCGAACGTGATAGGAGATGCACCGCTCGCATCCCTTGACGAGAGAGATCGCAATCGCGGTGAGTTCTTTGTGCTTCCTCGACAGGGCACCATCCGCGTGCGCGGCGGCCGTGAATCGTCGCCACGCAGAGACGGTTGCCCCATAGGGCGACGTCGAGAGTTTCTTCATCGTCTCCGCCAGCTCATCGGTGGCCGCGCGCATGCTCTCGACACTGCTCATTGGACTCCACCTCCGGCCGCACCAAGAAGGCCCATCGTGCGCAGGCGACCCGGTGCAACGGCGACGCTGATTCGCTCGGCTCCCGCTACCAGAAGGGCCGCGGCCAGGTCGATCGAGTCGATGCCTCCGGCCGCCTTCAGCTTCAGTCGGTCATCGGCCAGAGCCCGGAGTGACGTCAAGACCTCCGCACTCGCTGATCCTTCAGCGTTCGGGTCGGTCGAGACAAGTCGAAACCCCACGGTGTTCACGACGAAGTCGAATCCCTCGCCGGCTGCAATCGCACACGCTTCACGAATCTGAGTCGAGGTCAGACGTGCGACCTCGAGCACCAGCTTGAGTGTGGCCTCGCCCGCCGCCGCGCGAACCTCTGACAGCTCCGTCCGGACGGAGTCCCACCGTTCGGCAAGGATCGCACCGAAGTGCGGGACGACGTCAAGCTCACAGGCTCCACCATCGACAGCCGCTTCTGCTTCGCGAGCCTTGACGAGTGATCCCTGAGTGCCGAACGGGTAGCTGACGACTGTCGCAACGGATGGCGAACCGGCGTCGATGCATCCGCGAGCAAGGGGAACCAGTGCTGATGGCACAACAACAGCGGCAAACCCGCACAGCAGCGCCTCGGCGCACATCGTCTCCACGGCTCGCTCGGAGATCGTCTTGCGTAGATCCGTGTCTTCGATCGACCCCGCCACGGCCTGTGATCTTGTGGGTGCGCTCATGCGAATCGCTCCTTCGATTCGTCGAGAATCCGGAAGATCGGACTGGCATGGATGTTGTCCGTCCCGACCGCGAAGTACTCGAGCGCGTGGTCGAGCGTACGCACGCCACCTGAGACATCGATCTGGAAGGTCTCGCGGAATACTCGTCGGATGAAGGCGACGTCTTCCAGGTACGTGTTCCAGCCGTAGCCGGAGGAGGTCTTGATCCCTCCAACTCCGCCCTCAGCGTAGGCTTCGAGGGTTCGGCATAGCTCATCTCGAGTCAAAATGGCCGTCTCGGGGATAGCCATCACCCAGATCTCACCAGCGGCCGCGTCGATCATCGCCTTCGCGTCGTCGCGTACGGCGGCGAAGTCGCCCGACTTGATGGCGCTGAAATGCCCTCCGATGTCGATCTCCTCCGCGCCCAGCCGCACGCCCTCCCGAATGGCGGCCACCTTGGCCTCGATCGACCAGTTGCCGACCGGATAGGCCGCCTCAACCCCGATCCGGATCCCAAGCGGCGAGAGGATCTCTCGCGCAAGACCGACCCACGGTTGATCGACAAAGATGGCATCAATCCGGGGGTAGTCGGCAAAGCGCCGGAGGAATTCCCTCGCCTCCTCCTCCGAGGCCGCTGGAGAGAATGTCGCCGTCATCATTCGATTCGCGAATGCCTCCGACGTCGTCGGAGCACCCCTCGGCTTCCAATTCCCTGTCATGATCTCCTTTCCTGATCGCGAGCACTTCGGACGGTTGGGTCCTGCTACGCTGCCATCTCGCGCTGCATCGCGGCCAGATCCCCGAAGACGGGTTCGAGTGCGTCGTAGGACTGACCGAACAAGCCGAAGGCGCGGTCGTACATCGGTTTTCGCTCCGCGACCGGCTGGTCCGTCCCCGCGACCGGCGATAGGGTCGCGG
>JBARQW010000188.1:0-8143 GCA_049643905.1 Bipolaricaulia bacterium | reverse complement strand
CCCACAAGGTGGTCGTGATTGACGAAATGCACGGGACCGGTCGCGACTACATGCGGCGCATCCTGGACGAGATCTGCATCCCGTATCAGGTCATCCATGGCGAGCGCGATCCGCTGCTTGGTGACCTGCATGCGGCGAATCCCGAGGAGCCGCACATCCAGAAGCTGAAGGACACCGTACGCGAGACGGGAGCCGTCCTTGGAATCGGGCTTGACACCGACGCCGATCGCTACGGCATCGTCGACGCCTGTGGCATCTACATTCAACCCAACGCGATCCTCGCGATGCTCATCCGGTACCTCGGTGTCGAGCGTGGTCTGAAGGGGCGGGTCGCATCGACCTACGTAACCTCCCGCCTTCTCGATCGCATCGCAGGCGACATTCCCGGGAATGAGGCGCACCGTCCTGCCCAAGGCGCCCGGCCGATGCACATGTCCGACGCGCAGTACGAGACGGCCCTCGGAGATCCGGCCGACATGGTCTCCCGCAACCTGTTCATGGTCCTGACGGGACTGAAGTTCATCATCCAGGCCGCGCAGATGGATACCGAGTACAGGGTTCCGGAGACACCTCCCGACGATTGGCGATGTCGGCTTCTGATTGGGGGCGAGGAGGCCTCCGGCCTGACATCGCAGGGACATGTGCCGGACAAGGACGGGATTTGGGCATGTCTGTTGGTGCTGGACATGGTCGCGTTTTACGGGAAGCCGTTGACCGAGATCTGGAAGGACCTGACAGCCGCCTATCATCCATCGTTCACGGCCCGCGTGAACCTATCCATCTCGGATGCTCTCAAGGCCCCCTTCATCGATTCTCTGGTCGACGAAGCATCAATAGCGGGACGTCTTGATGAGATCGAGGTTCTCTACGCCGGCAGGATCCCGGGCAAGTACGCCGAGTTCCGATTCCTGGCGGCCGACGGCACGACCGAGAACTACCTTCAGACGCGCCCTTCGGGAACAGAGCCTTTTGTTCGGGTCTACTTCGAGGCCACATCACCAGAGACGCTCGCGCGACTCCAAGAGCTGGTCGAGGCCCGAGTCCCGACCGAGCGACGCTAGAGATCGGCTATCATCCATGCCACACGCTGGAGGGGAACCGGAAATGCCAACCACTCGGAACGAACCGTACGACTTCGCTGCGATCGAGGAACGATGGCGCGACTTCTGGAAGGATCAAGGGTTCTTCAAGGTCGACACCGCCGCACGGGACAACACCTTCTACTACCTGAACATGTTCCCGTATCCGTCCGGATACCTGCACGTCGGTCACGGGCGAAACTACATCATCGGCGACGTCATCACCCGGGCGAAGAAAATGCGCGGCTTCAACGTCCTCAATCCGATGGGCTGGGACGCGTTCGGCCTCCCGGCGGAGAACGCGGCAATCGAGAACGAAACGCATCCAAGAGACTACGCGCTCGGCAACATCGCGACGTCGCGGGAGCAGTTTCGCGCGTGGGGCGTGGTCTTCGACTGGGATCGGGAGGTCACGACGTGCCTGCCCGACTACTACAAGTGGACCCAATGGCTCTTCCTTCAGCTCTACAAGCACGATCTCGCCTACAAGAAGAAGGCGACCGTCAACTACTGCCCCAAGTGCGAGACGGTTCTCGCCAACGAGCAAGTGGTCGGCGGCGGCTGCGAGCGTTGCGGAACCCTCGCTGAGCAGCGCGACCTCGAGCAGTGGTTCTTCCGCATCACGGCGTACGCCGACCGCCTGCTCGACGACCTCGAGAAGCTCGACCACTGGCCGGAGAACGTCAAGAAGATGCAAGAGAACTGGATCGGGAAGTCGACCGGGGCCGAGGTCGTCTTCCACGCCGAGTCGGGCGACGAGATCCCCGTCTTCACCACCCGTCCGGACACGCTCTGGGGTGCGACGTTCATGGTTCTGGCGCCCGAGCACCCGTTGGTCGACGCACTAACGTCCGATGACAAGCGTGAGGCCGTCGCCGCTTATCGGCAGGAGGCGTCCCGTGCAACGGACATCGACCGCCTCTCGACCGAGCGGGAGAAGACGGGCGTCTTCACCGGGGGGTACGCGGTCAACCCGGTCAACGACGGGCGGATTCCGGTCTGGATCGCTGATTACGTGCTAATCACGTACGGAACGGGAGCGATCATGGCCGTTCCCGGCCACGACGAGCGCGACTTCGCGTTCGCGCTCAAGTTCGGGCTTCCTATCGTTCCCGTCATTCAGCGAACCGACGAGCTTGCGTGCGCGTTCGTCTCGTCTGCCGGAGTAGGCGAAGCCCTTTGTCAGGCGGTCGAAGAGGCGGGCATGCCTCACGCGCTGACCGAGCGCGGCGTCGAGATCCATCCGAACTGGGAGGACGTTGATACGTGCATCGACGTTCTTCAGCGCACGATCGATCCGAGAGGTTGGGCGTGCGCCATCGGCCCTCGCTTCACCTTCGTCTTCTCCGATGCGGTCGTCGACCTCGACTCCGCGGCGGCCGATCGAGAGATCACCGCCCGGTGTGCGCTCCTCGAGGGGTCAGGCTTCGCCGCGCGTACGGCGATGGAGATCCTCTCGCAGATCGGCCCCATCGAGGAAGTCCTACTCCACAGCGACTACGGAATGATGATCCACTCCGGAGAATTCTCGGGCACCCACGGCGACCGGGCCGTCGCCTCGGTCATCGCATGGCTCGAGAAGACCGAGAGAGGTCGGCGAACGATCAACTACAGGCTCCACGACTGGCTCATCTCACGTCAGCGCTATTGGGGCGCGCCGATTCCGATCGTCTACTGCGAGACGTGCGGGATTGTTCCCGTCCCCGAGGAGGATCTCCCCATCCTGCTGCCGGATGTCGATCGGCTAATGGGGAAGATGGGACTCGCGGACGTCCCGGGGTTTGCGGAAACGGTCTGCCCTTCCTGTGGCGGGGCAGCGACGCGAGACACCGACACGATGGACACGTTCGTCGATTCCTCTTGGTACTACATGCGATTCATCAATCCCGACGACGCGGAGCACGCATTCGTCAAAGAGGACGTCGATCGCTGGCTGCCCGTCGATCAGTACGTCGGCGGCGTCGAGCACGCGATCCTCCACCTTCTCTACTCGCGTTTCGTCACCAAGGCCTTTCACGACATGGGGCATCTCAGCTTCGAGGAGCCCTTCGCCAGACTCTTCACTCAGGGGATGGTCTGCCACACCGCCTATCGCTGCCCCGAACACGGTTGGGTCTACCCGGACGAAGGGCGGACCGGTCAGTGTCCGCGGTGCGGGACGTCGATCGAGACAGATTACTTCTCGATGTCGAAGTCGAAGCGAAACGTCGTCAACCCGGCCGAGATCATCAAGGAGTACGGCGCTGACACAGAGCGGGTCTACACGATGTTCATGGGCCCGCCCGATCGCGACATCGAGTGGTCGGAGGAGGGAATCCGCGGGGCCTTTCGCTTCCTGAAGCGGGTGTGGGCCCTCGTCTGCGGCAACATCGACAACCTCGCGCCTCCCGGAGCCGAGGTCGACGTCGGTCGCCTCGGGGAACCGGGGGTGGCCCTGTGGCGCCGCTACCACAGCACCGTGAAGAAGGTGACCGAGGACATCGAGGATCGGTTCAGCTTCAACACCGCGGTGGCTGCGATCATGGAACTGACCAACGAGCTGTCGCGGTACATCGACGGTGATGTCGATGGGCCTCTCCTTCGTGAGGTCGTCGATGGACTGATCCTCGTCCTCTCGCCCTTCGCTCCGTTCATCAGCGAGGAACTGTGGCGGCGCGTCGGGAACGAGTGCGCCGTGCTGGAGCGCGCGTGGCCGTCCTATCTGAAAGCCGCACTCGAGCAGGACACGGTCGAGATCCCGGTGCAGATCAACGGGAAGGTTCGCGCACGCATCAGCGTCTCGGCAGAGGACGCCGCCGATCCCGAAGTCGTGAAGGCTGCGGCGCTCGCCGATAAAACGATCATCTCTCGGCTGGAGGGGAAGGAACTCGTCAAGGCGATCGCCATCCCGGGCAAGATGGTCAGCCTCGTCGTGAAGTAGCCACCATGACCGAGCGTCTTCACGGAACCGAGCTCGAGGAGTCTGCCCGAGAGCCTCGCCCAGGGGTCGCGTTCTTTCGCGAGGGCGGCGCCGTGCTGCTCGACAGAGACGGCGTTATTAGCCAGGACGCGTTCGTCAATCGGGTTGAGGACCTGGTCTTACTTCCGGGTGCGGCTGCCGCCATCGCCCGGCTGAACCGCGGCCGCATTCCCGTCGCCGTGGTCACGAATCAGGGCGGGATTGCGATGGGGCATCTGGCGGAGGACACACTCTCCGCGATCCATGAGACGATGGCGCGGCTCCTCGCTGAAGAGGGCTCGCACGTCGACGCCGTCTACTACTGTCCACACATGGCGAACGCTCGTCTCACCGCCTACCGTCTCGACTGTCCTTGTCGAAAGCCAGGGATCGGGATGCTGGAGAAGGCACGCGACGAGCTCGACATCGACCTCTCCAGATCCGTCCTCGTCGGCGACTCGACGACCGACATCCTCGCCGGGATTCGCGGCGGCTGTCGAACGATCCTCGTTGAGACCGGTTTCGGCGGGAAAGACGCCAAGGTAGACGCCACTCCGGATGCTGTGGTCGCCGACTTGTCGGCCGCGGTGGATCTCATGCTCGAGTCCACGGGGAACTAGTGGCGCGCATTGCTGCGAGGCAAAACGAGCCGCTCCCTGTATCATGGCATCAAGCAAAGCGCATCTGATGCGCGGGCAGGGGAGGAGTGGACATGCGGAGAATCCTGTTGTCGTTCTTGCTCATCTCGATCGTCGTTCTCGCCGCACACGGGGAGGATCTCTTCGTCGCCGAGGGAGTATCTGACGGGAAGACAATGATCTGGTTCACGACCGAAACAATCGATACCGTGTTCGAAGGGACGATGGACGTGACCGGCACTCTCGTCTGGAAGGATGCCGAAGTCGTGTTCACCGCCTTCGGGGACTCGCACGGTGCCGGCGTCGCGGACGGCTTCACCCTCGTGACGGATCTCTGGATCCTCTTCGCGGCCGAAGGGGAGACGGAGAATGGAGATGCCGTGGGGCTGCGCGGCGGCATGAGCATCCGGAGCGAGGACGTCAACCTCGACACGCTTGCTCTCGGTACGAGCGTGGGAACCTTCTTCTTCATCGTCGATCTCCCGGGCGAATCGGTCTGGGTGTCAGGAGATGTGACTTCGTCAGCATCCGGCAACTTCGTTGTCCCCGACGACCCGCTGGCCATGCAGGTTGAGGGCATCGGGCTCTTCGCGCTGGAGGGGACCCCGACGGCGCCGGAGGGTGAACTCGCCGACCAGCTCCCGTGGAACACCGAAGGGTGGCCGACGGAACTCAACGAAGAACTGATGCGATTGCTCGCGGGGCTGGATGAAGAGGTCGAACCGACCGAGGAGGATGAGCCCGCTCCCTAGTTTCCAGCGTTGACGTACTCGAAGCACCGAAAGGCTTGAACCCATTTGACCCATCGGGTATCAATGGGCACCAATCGGGGCCTTAGCTCAGCTGGGAGAGCGCTTGCATGGCATGCAAGAGGTCAGGGGTTCGAATCCCCTAGGCTCCAGTCGAGGTAACTGTAGAGAGAACCGAGGCCATCAAGGTCTCGGTTTCTTCTTTGGTGGGCGAGGCGAAGCGCCCCTTTGAGGACCCGCGCGCTCTCTGCGTTGCCTGGTTGGGTTCTCTTGGCAAGATGCCAGTAATCCTGGATAATCTCGCGCCGGAACAAACTGTGAGTCATCTGCGGTTTGTTTCTCGGCGAGGGAGGCCAGTATGACTGGCGCACAGGGTAGCAAAATAAACCAGCTGCTTCGAAATTGGCCCCGAGGTACTGTGGCCACACAGCGCTGGCTCAATTCGCAGGGTGTCACAAGTAGGCTCTTCCGGGTTTCGTGTGGGTAGCCGACCTTCATGATCCCTTCACCACCGATGCCGGATAGAGATCCAGGCCTCCCAGGTGAAAGAGGATTGCCCGGCGGAACCGTTCTCGGTTCCGAAACCCGCAGGCCAGTCTTTTGATCCGCTGAATCCGTGAATTGATCCCCTCAGCCTGCCCGTTCGTCGCTCGCAATACGATCGCATTCAAGATGCCCTGCAGATGTCGCTCCAGCATTTGCGCCACAGAGACCACCGGGCCAAGACCTGTCAGCTTCGCCCAGTGAAGACACCGGTCCCACGCCTTGCGAGCCCAGCTGACCAGCCCCCCCCCATGGCCGGTCCACTTCTAGAGCTAGTCTAAACGACCACCTCCCGTGAAGGCGAGTGCGGGGATAACGAGCCCTTGGCGGGTCTGCAAGTACTCCCCAACGGAGACCCGGAGAGGACGCGAGGAACCCTGTTGATGTACGCCAGCAGTTCATGCCGCCGGGTTCATCGACGGATTCCTAGCTTCCAGACAGAACTTCATCGATCTCGGCTGTAGTTGGCCACCGGTGAGTTCTAAAGCCGGACCGAACACTAGGCTCCAAACCGCGGTTCATGCTCGCTTTCAGGCCGGTTCCGGTCCTCGCAGGGCAGTTCTCTTCCTGCTGACAGGCAGCTGGACACGTATGTCTAATCCGTCTTGGTTCTCGGAGTTCATCTTCGCCAAGCGGTTTGACAGTTGCGGCATGCTCTTGTAGCGTGACGACGGCAGAAGACCACGCCGACAGGAGGAAGTAATGACGAATCCAGCAATCGAAGCGATCCACAGCAGAAGATCCGTTCGGTCCTACGAACCGAAACAGATTCCGAGGGATGTCATCCAGACGATCATCGAGGCGGGCAATCAGGCACCGTCAAGGGGGAGGCAAGAGGCAGGAAGCACGGAGTTCCTCTTTCAGCCGTGGCGGTTTGTGGTTGTCGAGGATTCGGGGTTCAAGCTGAAGCTCGTTGAGACCACGGTTCCGTTCTGGAAGAACATGACCGGAAGCATGAAGGATTCCCATCCCGACATGTACGAGGGGATCATGGCGCAGTATGAGGCGATGCCCGAACCGAAGGACATGGTCTATTACTCCGCGCCAGCCATTGTCTTCGTCATAGGGCCAAAGGGGTTCGACGTAAGTTGTGCACTCGCCTGCGAGAACATCATGATCGCAGCAACCTCTCTCGGCCTGGGAAGTTGTTACGTGGGATTCGGCGCCATGGTCAAGGGCAATGCCGATGTCGTACAAGCACTCGAACTCACGGATGAGGAACGAATCTTCGGCCCCATCCTGCTTGGTTACGCGAAGGAAGAACCTGGCGCGCTGGCCAGCATCCGGGCGGAGAAGACGGCACCCACGATCAAGTGGATCTAGGAGTTGCCGCTCCGCCCGCATTCCGGTACACGTCGGAGTGCCGCACAGCAAGCATGACGTTCTGCTAGCCGACGACAACACCTCTGGAACGGTCGCTGTGCTTGACAGCTGAGCGGCCGATGCAGGTGACCCGCATCGGCTGCTCTTCATCTTCTTCGGCACCTGTTTCCGAGGAATCAGGTGGAAGTAGCAGCGGATGGGTTGAAGCCCTTGACGATCAACCACAACGCGAAGGCCATTTCCTGTACGGCCAGCGGAACCATCAGGGCGGTCTGGATCGTCGAGGAATCCTCAACGACTCCGTACAGAACCAAGAAGCTCCCTGCGAGCATCAGCGGAACCCCCACGAGCCCCCAGATAGACAGAAAGCGAGGGACGAGCCTCGAACGATAGAGCGCGACGTTCAGGACCAGCGCCGTCATGCAGAAGACGATCTGTCCGCCAATCACGAGTGCCAGATCCCATTGCGCTTGCAGTATGGCGCCGAACGTTTCGAAGTGTGTGCCAACTGGCGCTCCGGCTGCCACATATTCGCGGCTTAAGACCAGGAGCATGAGCAGGCTGATCGTACTGATAGCCAGCGGTATCGCCTCGAAGAGCCGAGCAGCAAGATACATCCGCGCAATGCCCTCGCCCTGTTTCCGCAAGACGGGAAACAACACAACGGGGATGGCGACAACCGCCGCGATCATCAGCACATCGAGCAGCACCGACGTCATGATCTTGTTTCCATCCGCGGCGATCTGTATCAGATAGTCAGGCGCATTCGTCGATGTGATCAGCGGGAACTGAATGACTGCGGCACACGTCGCAACGATGAACAGGATTCCTACGGCAATGGCAATCTTCCGGTTTGTGTCCAAGTCTCTTCCC
>JBARQW010000187.1:0-4127 GCA_049643905.1 Bipolaricaulia bacterium | reverse complement strand
CGAGCTTCGCGGCGACCAAGTTCTTCGCCACGTATCTCGCCATGTAGGTGCCGGATCGATCGACCTTCGTCGGATCCTTCCCCGAGAACGCGCCTCCGCCGTGGGAGCTGAATCCTCCGTAGGTGTCTACGATGATCTTGCGCCCCGTGACCCCGGCGTCGGATGCCGGCCCGCCGATGACAAAGCGGCCCGCCGAGTTGACAAGAATCTCCGTACTCTCATCGAGCCACTTGCCCAGGACCGGCCGGATCACGTCTTTGACGAGGGCGGCCTTCAGGTCGCCGTAAGCGATTTCCGGGTCATGTTGCGCCGCGATGAGTACCGTGCTGACTCGAATCGGGCGCTCTCCTTCGTACTCGACGGTCACCTGGGACTTCCCGTCAGGGCGAAGAAACGGAAGGGATCCGTCCTTCCGCACAGCGGCCAACGTCTGCGCCAAACGATGTGCGAGGACGATCGGTAGGGGCATCAGCACATCGGTGTCTCTGCGCGCATAGCCGAACATGATCCCCTGATCCCCCGCGCCGATCGTGTCGTGGGGGTCGCTCGAGGTGCCGCCGCGCACTTCGGAGGCGTGATCGACCGCTTCTTGAATGTCGGTGGACTGTTCCTTGATGGCGGAGAGGACGGCGCAGTCCTGGTAGTGGAAGCCCAGTCCAGGGCGATCGTACCCGATTCCGCCGAGAACCCGGCGGACGATGTCGCTGACCTCGACGTAGGTCGTCGTCGTGATTTCGCCGCCGACGAGGACAAGGCCGGTCGTGAGGAACGTCTCGCACGCGACGTGCGCGTCCGGGTCGTCGACCAGGATGTGATCGAGCACGGCGTCGGAGATGCGATCCGCAACCTTGTCGGGGTGGCCTTCGGTCACTGATTCCGATGTGTGGTAGACCCTGTGCATGACCCTTCCTTTCGTGGCGACCGAAGCGTAGCCGTCGCCGTGGAGACGCGCAAGGCTGGAGCGATCTCCTCGGTGGGACTAGAATCGGGCGACTCGAAGGAGGGTCAATGCCGAGGATCGAGCTTCCGTACGGGAAGGGCTCGCTTGAGGTCGATGTTCCGTCCGAGAACCTGATCGGCGTGCTGGAGGGGAGGGCGACCCCACCGATCACACTCGACGACGCGTTCGAGCAAGGATGGGAAAGCCCGATCGGCATCGACGATCCGTGCGCCAGCTTCAAGCAGGGAGACTCCGTCGTTCTTGTGGTGACGGACCACACACGGCCGACGCCGACCCGCAAGCTTCTTCCGCTGATCTGGGGGCGACTTCGCGCGACGGTCGAAGCGGAAGACGTGACGCTTCTCGTTGCGACCGGTACCCATCGCGCCCCGACTGACGAAGAACTCGATGCGATGCTTGGAGATGCCCGGCATCGGTTCCGCGTGGAGATTCACGACTGCCACGGTGACTGCGTGGAAGTCGGAAGGAGCTCGCTCGGAAACCCGATTCTTCTCAACCGCCTCGTCGTGGACGCTGACCACGTCGTCACGATCGGGCACATCGGCATGCACTATTACGCCGGCTACTCGGGGGGGCGCAAGAACGTCTTCCCGGGGGTCGCCGGAGGCGCGTCGATCGAGGCGAACCATGCGCTCATGGATCGCCCGAAGAGCACAGCCTGCGTCTACGACGGGAACCCGATCAGCGAGGAGATGGTCGAGGCGGCGAAGCGGGTTCGCTACGACTTCATCGTCGACGTCGTGTTGAGCGTGGATGGCGGTGTCGCGAAGGTCGTTGTCGGAGAGCCCGAGGCCGCGCACAGGGTGGGACGGGCGTTCTGGGACGAGCACTTCCAGGTGCGACTCGACGAGCAAGCCGATCTGGTCATCGGATCGGCCGGAGGGCATCCCAAGGACATCAACCTCTACCAGGCGCACAAGGGCGAGTACAACGCGTCGTTGGCGACGCGCGACAGCGGGCTCGCGTACTTGGCGGGCGCGTGCCCGAACGGGATCGGACATCCGGTCTTCGCTGACTGGATCGAGCGCAGCTCGACGCCCGACGACGTTCTCCATATCTACGAGCAGGAAGGCTTCAGACTCGGAGGGCACAAGGCCGTCTACCTGGCCAGGGACCGAAAGCGGATCGAGCTTGCCCTGCAGAGCGAGCTGGAGGACGGCGTCGTTCGTAAGTTCTTCATGATCCCGATGCACGATCCGTCCGAGGCCCTCGACTTGGCGCGGGCAAGGTTCGGGGAGGGCTATCGCGTTCTCGTGATGCCCCACGCGGCGAACACCTTTCCGGTCCTTCCCTGTCCCTGACGTGGAGCCGTGCGTTCATCGATTCAAGACGGTCTCCTCGACGCAGGCTGAGGCGCGACGCTTGTTAGTGTCCGGACAAGCCGAGGCGGGGCACGTCGTCATCGCGGAGGAGCAGTCTGCGGGCCGCGGAAGGTTCGGCCGAAGCTGGCTCTCCCCGCGTGGAGGCCTGTACGCGACTTTCATTCTCGACCAAGGTCCGATCCTGTCGATTCGAGCGGGCCTCGCCGTCGTTCGCGTGCTCGGGAGCTTCGGCCTCGATGCGGAGCTGAAGTGGCCGAATGACGTTCTGGTCGCGGAGAAGAAGCTTGGCGGAATCCTGGTCGAGAAGGCCGACTGGCATGCGCTCGTCGGCGTCGGGATCAACTTGACGGCCACGCCGCTCCCGTCGGCGACGTCAGCATGGGCGCACGGTGCCAGGATCGATCGAGACGCCCTGGTGCTTGCGGTTTGGGAGGAGCTTCGGTCCGACGAGACGGCATCAGAGACGCTTCAGGCGTATCGAGGGTACTGCACGACGATCGGGCGATCCGTGCGGATCAGTCCCGAAGGAAAGGTGGACCCGATTGAAGGGATCGCTTGCGACGTGGACGAATCGGGGCGATTGGTCCTGGAGACGCCGAACGGGCGTCGGAACGTCTCCACCGGTGAGTGTCATCACCTAGACGGTTGAGGGAGTGAGCCGTTCGGTTGTTCGGTGTCTGGATCATGGCTACCCTGCTGGGGGTAGGGAGAACATCGGAAGACGCGTGAAAGGACAGGATCCATGGGACTGATAGACGAAGCGATTGCGCTCGAAGAACGAGCCGAAACCAACTACCGATCTGCAGCAGAGACGACGACCGATGCGAGTGCGGCGAAGATCCTGACCATGCTTGCCGACGAAGAAGAACAACACGCGAATGCACTTCGGGTCATGAGTGTCGGATCGGTCGGGCCTGGCGGCAGCCTCATTGAAGCAGCCAAGGATTGGATTGGAGGCGTGATCGAGGGAGGTTCGGGGGCCATCTCGTCGGACGCTGCTCTTCACGATGTCCTGCAGAACGCGATGGAGATCGAGCGGGCGACAGAGACGTTCTACCGCGAGCGCGGTGAAGCCTCTGACGATCGGGCCATCGCCGATCTCTTCTCCCGGCTCGCCGCGGCCGAGGAACTCCACTACGCCTTCGTCAGCTCGCTCGCCGAGTACTTCGACCGCCCGGACGAGTGGGTCGAATCGGCCGAATTCGGATTACGGGGGGAGTACTAGGACGGTCGAACGGGTCCGTGAGGATCCCTCCATGGAAAGGACCTCACGGAAGGCGGTGACTCACTACGCGTACGTCGCTAGGCCCAACAACAGGTGGAAGGTTGCGAGCAGAACCGCCGCGAGAGCGAGTCGCCGATGCACCTTGACCGGCAAGCGGCGGAGCCTCTTGCTCCACCGCTTGGCAAGCATCGACAACGCCGTTATCAGGATCAGCCCGTAGGTTGCGAATCCCACGATGGCGATTACCGGGAACGCTCCCAGCTTGACGTTGTAGGCCCAGTCGCTCAGTAGCTGCATCTGACCTCCCTCTTCGTTGAGCATAATCGCACTCGACACGCGTGCGGTCATGCCGTGTCCCTGCGCTATCCGCCGTTCGGTGGCAGGCGAGGATGACTTCGACCTCGCTTTCCGTCAGGAAGGCGCAGGGTCACTGAAAGCGAAGTGGTTCCAAGCGACGACCTCTTCGAGAGGCTTTCGGTCCCTCGGACCGACTTCGATCTCGCGATGCTTGTCGGAAAGCCCGCTCATGTCCTCGGCCGGGTGCCCGACAATGACGAGCGTGATCAACGTGTGGTCCTCGGGGATGCCGAGGATCTCCTTCGCCCGCGTCGGGTTAAAT
>JBARQW010000186.1:0-1888 GCA_049643905.1 Bipolaricaulia bacterium | reverse complement strand
AGGCGGGATTCGACGAGCCCTGCTGGAAGAAGATCTGATCGAAGCTGTCATCGGCCTCGCCCCAAATCTCTTCTACGGGACCCCGCTTGCTGGCTCGATCATGGTTCTTCGGCGGAGAAAGCCGGTTGAACGTCAGCACAAGGTGTTGATCGTCGATGCATCGAGCTTGTTCCGCAAAGCCCGCGCGCAGAACTTCCTCGATCCCGAATATACCGATCAGATCGTCGCCTGGGTCCGCGAGTTCCAGGATGTTGAGGACCGCGTCAAGGTCGCGACGCTCGAAGAGATCAAGGAAGAGGACTGGACGCTCAACATCTCCCGGTACGTGCTTCCACCGATTGGTGAGGACATCCTGCTGTTGCCCGAAGCGGTCGCAGCGTTCAAGAAAGCACTGGCCGAAGCGAAGGCGGCTGAGGATCACCTACGCACTGTGCTAGAGGGAGGGGGGTGGCTCGAATGACACAGCCTCTGTCTCAGCAGCAGCTCGAGTCCTACCTGTGGGGCGGTGCTACGTTACTACGTGGCCTGATTGACGCCAGCGACTACAAGCAGTACATCTTCCCGCTTCTCTTCTTCAAGCGGCTTTCCGATGTGTGGGACGAGGAATATGCGATCGCTCTCTCGGAAACGGAAGATGACGCCTATGCACGGGCAACCGCCGATGATCGGTTCGTCATCCCCGAAGGCGCGCACTGGAAGGACGTACGCAACGCCTCACGCGATGTGGGGCGGGCGCTGCTCAGTGCCTTCCGGGCCATCGAGACAGCCAACCCTGAGCGGCTCAGCGGGATCTTCGGCAGTGCGTCGTGGACCGATAAGGCGCAGATGCCGGATGAGACACTCAAGAACCTGATCGAGCACTTCTCGTCCCAGACGCTAAGCCTAGCCAATGTGCCGGAAGATGAGTTGGGCAATGGCTACGAGTATCTGATCAAGCAGTTCGCCGATGACAGCGGTCACACCGCGCAGGAGTTCTACACCAACCGCACGCTCGTCCATCTGATGGCCCAGATGCTCGAACCCAGAGCCGGCGAGACGATCTACGATCCGACGTGTGGGACCGGCGGCATGTTGATCTCCTGCCTGGCCGAGGTCAAGCGCCGGGGCGGCGATGTGCGAACGATCGGGCTCTATGGACAGGAGCTGATTCACATCACCGCAGCCATCGCGAGGATGAACCTCGTGCTCCATGGCGTCGAGGACTTCCAGATCGTCAGTGGAAACACGCTGCGCGATCCAGCGTTTGTGGAAGGCGATCGACTGAAGACGTTCGACGTCGTGCTCGCCAATCCGCCGTACTCGATCAAGACGTGGAATCGTGGTGCGTGGGTTGATGATCCGTGGGGGCGCAGTTTCCTTGGGACACCACCGCAAGGCCGCGCCGACTACGCCTTCTTCCAGCACATCCTCAAGAGCCTCGATCCGAAGACAGGGCGTTGTGCGATCCTCTTCCCTCACGGCGTGCTCTTCCGAAACGAAGAGGCCGAGATGCGGCGCAAGCTGGTCGAGTCGGATCTGTTGGAGTGCGTCCTTGGCCTGGGTCCTGGCTTGTTCTACAACTCGCCGATGGAGGCCTGCGTCGTTGTCTGCCGAACGCAGAAGCCACCCGAACGAGGTGGCAAGATCCTATTCATCAATGCCGTGGACGAAATCGCTCGGGAGAAGGCACAGAGCTTCCTGAAGCCTGACCATCAGAGCCGGATTCAGGAAGCCTATCACGAATTCGCTGACGAGCCTGGTTTCGCGGCTGTCGTTGACCGCGAGGATGTCATCGCCCGGGATGCGAGCCTGTCCATTCCTCTCTACGTGAAGCCGGCTCTGGCCGATGAGCAGGACGGAGACGCCGAGGATCTGTCCACGCTATGGCGCTCGTTTGAGGAAGGCGGGG
>JBARQW010000185.1:0-2355 GCA_049643905.1 Bipolaricaulia bacterium | reverse complement strand
GGAGCGGCTCGACGAGCGGCTTGAGGACGGCGAGTTCGTACCCAAGCGCCGAATTGAACATGACGTCGGCTTCTTCTTGGTACGGGAAGATGTTCCGCTTCTCGCCAGCACGCACGTTCTCCCACATGCCCAGCGTCTGCTCCGCGGAGTACCCCCGATACGCCGCATCGCGCACGGTCCGTCGGATCAAGCGCGTGTCGGTGGTGGAGACGCGGTTGTGAATGTCCAAGTTCAGCTGGGTCAACGCACTGACGAAGATGCGGAAGCAGTTTCGCGCGGGGTCCTCAACGAGGAGGTCCGGGTTCAACCCGTGGATCCCCTCTACCAGCAGGATCTGGTTCGCCTCCAACTGGACGCACAAATCGCCGGATCGATCTCCGGTGCGGAAGTCGAATCGCGGTACCACGACCGGCTCGCCGCCGATGAGATTCCGAAGGTCCTCGCGGATGCGTTCCACGTCGAGCGCGTCGAGGGAGTCGAAATCGGCATTCTCCCCATATCGCTCATGAAGGGTCGCCCGGGGGTAGAAGTAGTTGTCCATCGCGAGCGGATACGGCTGCAGACCGCCGGCGAGCAGCTGAATCGCCAAGCGCTTCGAAAACGTCGTCTTCCCCGACGCTGAAGGACCGGCAATGAAGACGAGGCGTAGTCCCTCCCTGTGTTTGGTCGCAATCCGCTCGGCGATCTCGGCGATCCGCTTCTCGTGGAGGGCCTCGGAGACGAGGACGATTTGCTCAATCCGTCCGCTTTGAATAGCACTGTTGAGGGACTCGACGCTCCGCATGCCGAGAAGCTGAAGCCACTTCCCGTATTCGTCGAACACCTCGCGCAGCGCCGTGAACTTCTTCGCCGGGAGGAGCTTCGTCGGATCCTCCCGGCGCGGGAAGCGAAGGATGAACCCGTCCGAGAACGTCTCCAACGCGAACGTCCTGAGAACCCCCGTCGACGGCACCATGTATCCGTAGAAGTAGTCCGAGACTCCGTTCAGCGAGTACAGATGAAGGTGATCCGCCGCACGGGCTTCGAGAAGCCGCGCTTTGCCCTCCTCGCCACGAGCGGCAAAGATGTCTCTCGCCTTGTCGAGGGCGTATCGTTCGCGCAGGATCGGCAGATCCTCGGCGACGAGTTCTTCCATCCGAACCCTGACGCGAGAGAGTTCCCGCGACGTGAACGGCTTTCTTCCTTCCACCCGACAGAAGAAACCACCGTGGGGCACGGAATACTCGATGCGTACGCGCACACCGGGATACGACTCGGAGACGACAACAACCAGGAGGAACGAAAGGCTCCGACTGTAGATTCGGATACCGTCCGAGCTGGACAGGAAGACGGGCTCTGCGTCGATGTCGGTGGTCACCGGCCGCCCGAGTTCGCGGATTTCGCCGTCGACGATCGCTGCCACCAGTGGGTCGTCCCCGTTCGGGAACGCGACCCTGAAGATGTCTACGAGCGGCGTACCGCGCGGGGCATCGAAGACGCGATCGTCGGGGAGCCGAACCTGAACGTCGTCGCGACGTTCGCCTGGCCGGACGCCCGAATGATCCTCCCTCCGGTTCTCCTGCGCGTCCGCGGTCCTCATGGCTTCGCGCGCTCGCTGGCGATCGGGAAGACGGTCACCCGAAGCCGTTCGATCACGTCATCGAGATCCTTCATCACGCCATCCGGCGTGGCTGGAGTTTCGTCCGGACCGCGCAGGCTTGGCACCGAAACGCCGTGCGAGGCGGCGCGCTTCGCCCAGGTCGTCGGAATCTCATCGGGAAGATCCGACTCGACCATCACGCCCCACGCCAGGGTCCACGCCCGGACCACGTTCCCCATGTCGTATCCGCCTCCGCCGAAGGCAATCCAAGGGAGGTCGAGGCTGCGGAACCGTGTGACAGAGCGCTCGAATCCCCGAAGGCTGACCCGCAGGTTCGCTACGGCGTCGCCGACGATCGCATCGGCACCGAGCTGCGTTGTGAGGACATCGGGCGCGTACGCTTCAAGCAGCGGAAGGACGACCTCCTCGAGCGCTCGATCGTAGGCATCGTCTCCGGCCCCAGGCTGGAGCGGGACGTTGACCGCGTAGCCCTCTCCAGGCCCGTCGCCGATGTCCTCCACGAACCCGGACCCGGGGAAGATCGTGTACCCGGTCTGATGAATCGAGATCGTGAGGACGTCGCTGCGGGTGTAGAACGCGTGCTCGACGCCGTCGCCGTGATGCGCGTCGATGTCGACGTAGGCGACTCGCTTTCCGGCCCGAAGCAGCGCGTGAATCGCAAGAACGGCGTCGTTGATGTGACAGAACCCCGAAGCGCGAGACGGCATCGCGTGATGAAGCCCTCCGGACATGTTGAACGCACGTCTTGCCCGCCC
>JBARQW010000184.1:0-7500 GCA_049643905.1 Bipolaricaulia bacterium | reverse complement strand
TGGACGTCGCGCGGCGTGGGGATGCTCTTTTCCGCCGTGCTGGCTTGGCAGATCGTCGGCGGGACGCTGTAGAGAATCATACGCAAGACAACAACGGAGGAGTCATGAAGCGAAGAGTCTTAGGCATGGGTTTGGTGTTGGGAGCACTCGCGCTGCTTTTCCTGGCCGGGTGCATCCCGTCGGAGCTGGCGACTCGAGAGCTGACGGAGAGCTTCATCGCCGTTGAGGGCGGCGTCGAACTCGAGGTCGGAAGCTCGAACGGCCGAGTGACGGTACAAGGCGTCGAGGGACAGACGAGCGTCGTGGTCACGGCCACTTTGCGGTCGCGCGGCGAGACGATGGCGGAGGCGATGGTCCGCGTGGCGCAGATCAACGTCGAGATGACGCAGGTCGGGAACCGGATCAGTCTTCGCTACGACGCCGGCGACCATCCGCTCAACGTAGGCCGCTACAGCGGCGTCGACTTCGACGTGACCGTTCCGACGCAGGTCAACGTGGACGCGGACACGTCGAACGGGCGGATCGAGATTCAGGACGTCTCGGGCGTTCTCGTTCTCGAGACGAGCAACGGGAAGGTCGGAGTCTCCGATTCGATCGCCGAGGTGCACGCTCAAACGAGCAACGGCGGGATCGAGATCGACCACGTCGTGGGGATTCTCGACCTCGATACGAGCAACGGCCGGATCGAGATGGAGTCGATCGAAGGCGTGGTCGACGCAGAGACGTCGAATGGCGCGATCTGGTTCTCGGGGATGCTGATCTCCGACGTCGCGCATCGAATGGTGACGAGCAACGGTCGGATCGACTTGGCCATCCGCTCCGACGCGTCGCTGATCATCAACGCGTCGACCAGCAACGCGTCGATCGTCTCGACCCTCCCCCTCGTCGGCGACACGGAGGGCAAGGAATGGAGTGCGGTACTCAATCCGCCGGCGACGGGAACGCTGACGCTTCGGACGAGCAACGGCCAGATCGAGATGCACGGCATCTTCTAGGGCCAGATGGAAACGAAGGATCAAGGATCAGGTGGTTGAGATGAACAGACGGGTAGCGCTTTCTTTGGCGGCGGTCATCGGCCTGGCGGCCGCGCTCCTCCTCCTCGCGGGCTGCGAGGAAGAGGACGTCGCCGGGCTTTTCGGATCGGGGAACGTGACGGCATCGGAGACCGACACGATGGAACTCGTGGTGGAGCTCCCGGTTTCGTTGAGCGTCGAGTCGTCGAACGGCGCGGTGAGCATTCGAGGAGAGGTAGGTGTTCAGACCGCGTCCGTCGTCGTCACGAGGCGCAGCCGCGGAGAGACGCTTGAAGAGGCACAGGACCGTGTTGCGCGCATCGATGCACGCGTGGAGCAGAGCGGGAGTCGGCTCGACCTCGTATATCGAGGAAGCGAGCAGGACGACGACGTACGAAAGACCAGCGGTGTCGATTTCGATGTCGTGGTTCCGACTGAGACGCCCGTCAACGTTCGGACCTCGAACGGCGCGATCGACGTAACCTCAATCGATGGGACGATCACGCTCGACACATCCAACGGCGAGATCGAAGTCCGATCAGGCACCGGGAGTTTGAACGCCGACACGTCGAATGGACGCGTCGAGGTCGTCGACTTCGTCGGGGACATCCGTGTCGACACGTCGAACGGCGAAGTGTGGCTCGATCGTGTCGCCGGCGTGGTCGACGCCGAGACGTCGAACGGCAGCGTCCGCTACTTCGGGACACCGAGCGACGAAGTGGGAAATCGCTTACGGACGAGCAACGGAAGCATCACGGTGCGCGTTCCGGTCGATGCGGCGATCCGATTCGTCGCTCACGCAAGTAGCGGCAAGATCCAGACAGAACTGCCGCTGGTCGGAGACACCGAAGGGAAGGATTGGTCTGCCGAACTCAACCCGCCGGCAGCAATCACGTTCGATCTGAGAACAAGCAACGGTTCCATTCGAATCGAGGGGCTTCCGTAAGCCTCCCGATCGAGGCTGTTGACCCTCCTTAGATCAGGAGAACGCGCCCGGCCACGCTGGGCGGGCGTGTTCTCTTCTTGGGTGAGCGCTGCCTCGGCGGCCGCAGCTCAGCACCTTGTGAGCTCTCGTCTGCTGCGTGATCATCGTTCCGTGTCTGTTCGGAGCGCCATACATCATGAGAGCCAGCGCCGGCGGATCAACGTCGTCGGCACGTCCGGATCGGGGAAGACGACCGTGGCGCGTGCGATCTCTGAGCGACTGGGGATTCCCCACATCGAGATGGACGGTCTCTTCTGGAAGCCGGACTGGGGAGAGACACCCGATTCGGAGCTGTTGCCGCGTGTCGATGAGGAGACCGACCGATCGGCCTGGGTTCTCGACGGGAACTACAGTCGCACCCGGCCCATCGCCTGGCCGAAGGCCGACACGATCGTCTGGCTCGACTACTCGTTCCCTCGCGTGTTCAGCCAGCTCCTGTGGCGGACAATCCGGCGCGCGGTGACGCGAGAGCCGATGTGGGGCGGATGCCGGGAGAGCTTCCGCATCTCGTTCTTCTCGCGTGACTCGATCCTGGTCTGGTGCCTCCGGACGTACTGGAAGCGAAGGCGCAACTACCCGGACATCCTCTCGCGTCCGGAGTATGCCCGTCTGAACGTGATCCGACTGAGAAGCCGTCGACAGCTGCGCGCGTGGCTCGATGACCTGAATTGAGCTGCGGTGTCCGTCTGGATACCCTGAGACGGACCAAGACACGCCGAGGAGGGGGATCATGCAAGCCGAATGGTTCGCAACGCCCGGACCGCAGAACACACAAGCGACAATCGAAGTCGTGAAGGCTCGACTGAAGGAAGGAGACATCACCCGCGTCGCGATCGCGACAACGAGTGGAGCGACTGCTGTTGCGTTTGCCGAAGCGCTCGCCGAATCGGGTGTCGCCCTCGTCTGCGTCACGCACCACGTGGGCTTCACCGGCGGAGACGCTAGCCAGCTCGAACCCGAGCACCGGGACGCCCTTCGCAGACTCGGGGCGGAGATCGTAACCGCCACCCACGCACTGAGCGGCGTCGGACGGTCGATCTCGAAGACGCTTGGAGGAGTCTCCGGGCCGGAGGTCGTCGCGCACACGCTCCGGCTCCTCGGCCAGGGGATGAAGGTCTGCGTCGAGATCGCGGTGATGGCGGCCGACGCGGGGAGGATTCCGACGGATCAAGACGTGATCTGCGTCGGCGGAACTGGCCGTGGTGCTGACACCGCGGTAGTTCTAAGGCCCGCGCACATGAACGCCTTCTTCGACCTCAAGATCCGAGAGACCCTCTGCCGCCCGATCGGCGCGTGAGCCACCGGATGACGTGACGATCGATCTGCGGGCAACCCGAGAGACGCACCTCGATATCGAGTCGCTGCTCGCCGAGCACACGGTCATCCTGTGCACCTATCGTGAACAAGACTCAGGCTGTCTCTCCTACGTCGTCGAGCAGGACGGGAAGCGGCTGTTCGTCAAGGCAGCGATCACGCCCGCGGGTGCGGAGTCCATGGCGCGTGCGGCGGCGCTTCATGCCGCCGTCCACCATCCGGCGCTGCCGCCACTTCTGAATGCGTTTCGAGCCCCTGAGGGGCCGGTCCACGTGTACGACTGGGTCCCCGGCGAGGTGCTCTACGATTACGTGACGATGGACGGCGAGCGCGGGCGGAACGGCCCCGCCTCGGCGCACGCCCGCTTCCGGACGCTCATCGTGCGGCGCATTCTCGACAGCCTCGATGTGATCTACGGCCTGCATGAGCAGATCGCGAGCCTGGGATTCCTCGCCGTCGACTTCTACGACGGCTGCATCCTCTACGATTTTGATCGACACCGAACGTCGGTCTGCGACATCGACGAGTACAGGCCCGGGCCGTTCGTCCTCGGCGCAGATCGGCTTCCCGGATCGCGGCGCTTCATGGCGCCGGAGGAGTCCGAGCGAGGCGCGACGATCGATCAACGGGCAAACGTCCACACACTAGCGCGAACGGCCGCCGTCCTGCTGAGCGACGGAGATCTCGGCTCCGATGCCTGGCGAGGCTCCGACGCGATGCGTAAGGTCCTTATCCAAGCGGCGTCCCCGGAACGCGATGCTCGATTCCCTAGTGTCGCTGAGTTCGTCGCAACGTGGGACGCTGCGGCCATTCCGTTCCGTGATGCCGTTTGAAAGGCAACCCGCAATCTCCGCATCCCCCTCTTCACTTGTTGACGAGCGTGGCCTCCACGTGGTAGATTCGATCATTCGAAGGAGGTGCACACATGGTGAAGAGATTCTCACTGTTTCTGGTTGCACTGACGATTGTCGGTCTGTGCGCTGGAATCGCTCTGTCGGAGACGTACGTTGTGCTTTCGGACATCCCCTGGAAGCCGTTCGAGATGGTCACGGACGACAACGAATTCTTCGGGTTCGACTTGGACCTGCTGCGCGCCATCGCGATCACAGCCGGTTTCGAGGTGGAGATTCAGAATTTCGGCTTCGACGGAATCATCGAGGCCGTGAAGACGAACAAGGGAGACATCGGCATGTCGGGCTTCACGATCCGTGCGGATCGCGATGAGTCGATCGACTTCTCGACCGCCTACTACCTGGCGAATCAGGCCGTAGTGACCCGCAAGGATTCGGGCCTGAACATCGTCACAGCACTAGCAGGTCTCGGCCCCAATAAGGCCGTCGGCGCGCAGAATTCCACCACAGGTCTGTGGTGGGGTGAAGACGAGCTAGCGGACTTCGGCGTGGAGACCCGCGGGTACGAGACGTACCCTGCGGCGATTCTCGATCTGGTGAACAAACGCCTCGACGCCGTCATCCAGGATGAGCCGGCGTCGGTCGCATCGATCGACGCGTATCCGGATGTCTTGACGATCGCCGGGATCATCAACACGTACGAGTACTACGGAATCGTCGTGCGAGAAGGTGACCCCGACGGGCTGCTGCCTCGCATCGACGGCGCACTCGTGACGCTCGGTCTGACGCTCGTCGACGTGCCCGGTGGACTGCAGGAACTCGTCGTCGAAGAGGGAAGCGTCTACGAGAGCTTGACGCAGATCTACTTCGAGCCCGATCCGGCAGACATCACCGCCGCCTGGATCAAGTGCAAGGACCTGATCCTCGGAGGCGACCTCGCAGGCTTCATCGACTGCATGAAGGCGGAACTCGGACTGTAGAGTCTTTGGAAGCACCTGACGACTGGGAGCCTCCGTTCGGCGGCTCCCAGTCATTCTCCATCGGGAGGCAATGATCGAAGCCCTCAGGAACCTCGGACCCTTCATCCCCGGCCTGCTCAAAGCTTCGCTCATCAACATCCAGCTGCTCGTCGCGCTGATTGCAGTCGGTTTCGTCGTGGGCACAATCGTCGCGCTGATGCAGGTCTACGGAGGACGCGTTCTCAAGACCATCGCATACCTGTACGAGTGGATCTTCCGCAGCATCCCAGCCCTCGTCCTGCTGTTCCTGTTCTTCTACGGACCGCCGCGGTTCGGCCTGGACGTCACGGCGTTCCTCGCCGCAACGATGGCTCTCGGCTTCCGCTCTTCGGCGTATCAGTCGCAAATCTTCCGTGGGGCAATCGAGTGCATCCCCAGCGGGCAGATGATGGCTGCCCGCTCGATGGGAATGAGTCGGTTTCGCGCGATCTTCTCCGTCATCCTTCCGCAGGCGTTCCGCCTGTCGATCCCCGGCTGGACGAACGAGTTCTCTTCGGTCATCAAGGACACGACGCTCGCCTATGCCGTCGGCTTCAACGACATCATGCGCTATGCCCGCGTTATTCAAGATTCGTTCTACGAGCTGGCCATGCTGGCGTTCATCACGGTCGCACTTGTCTTCTTGGTCTTGACCACCGCGGGCAACGCTTTGATGGGCGGCGTGGAGAGGCGATTCAGGATCCCGGGACTGCAGATGCCGGGGACGGGTTCGGGCGACTGCGCTCGGTAGGAGGGAAATGGACAGACTGCTGCGCGTAGAAGACATTCACAAGAGGTACGGCAAGGAGGAAGTGCTCAAGGGCGTCACGTTCGAGATGGCCAAAGGCGAGACGAAAGTCGTCATCGGTCCCTCCGGGACCGGCAAGAGCACGCTCCTGAGATGCATCAACCGCCTGACGCCTGCCGACAAGGGGCGTGTCTGGCTCGAGGACGAGGAGATCACGCACACGCGGACCAACATCAACAAGATTCGGGCGGGGATCGGATTCGTCTTCCAGAGCTTCAACCTCTTCTCGCATCTCTCCGCCCTGGGTAACGTCCGGATTGCCCCAATGAAGGTGAAGGGAATGAACAAGCGCGAGGCGACACGTCTGGCGATGGAGGAACTCGCCCGCGTCGGACTTGGTGGCAAGGCGGACGCCTTTCCGGCCGAGCTTTCCGGCGGGCAACAGCAGCGTGTCTCGATCGCCAGAGCCCTCGCGATGTCCCCGAAGCTGATCCTGTTCGATGAGCCGACCTCGGCCCTCGATCCCGAGCTGATCGGCGAGGTCCTCGAAGTGATGATCAGCCTCGCGAAAGAAGGAATGACGATGCTCGTTGTCACCCACGAAATGGGCTTCGCACGCGCCGTCGCCGACGAGATCATCTTCATGGAGCACGGGGTGGTCGTCGAGCACGGTTCCCCTGCCGAGATGTTCACAAGGCCGAAGCACGCGCGGACCGGCGAGTTCCTGAATAAGATCAGCGAGCTCTACGGGGAGACCGACTGATGGTCTTCAAGTTCGAGTGGGTGCCCGCGCTCGCCAAAGGGTTGCCGCTGACACTCCAGATCACCTTCACCTGCATCGGCGTCGGCATCGTCCTCGGCGTGTTGCTCGCCCTGGCTCGTGTCTACGGGAACCGGCCACTCCGCTGGGTGACGAGCATCTACATCCAGTTCTTCCGCGGCACACCGCTTCTGGTCCAGCTCTTCATCGTCTACTTCGGACTCCCCACCTGGGGGATCACGCTCTCCCGGTTCACGAGCGCGGTTCTGGCGCTAGGACTCAACACGGCCGCGTATCAGGCAGAGTACTTCCGCGGCGCGATCCAGGCGGTTCGCGGGGGGCAAGTGATGGCGGCACGTTCTCTCGGAATGAGCATGCCACAAGCGGTTCGATACGTCGTGTTGCCCCAGGCCTTCCGCCTCGTCCTTCCGTCGTGGTCGAACGAGTTCATTCTGATGCTGAAGTACTCGTCGATCGTCTTCATCATCACGCTCAATGATCTGATGGGACTCGCAAGACACCTCGCCTCGAGGAACTTCCGCTACTTCGAGGTCTTCGTCGTCGTCGCCCTCTTCTACCTGGCGCTCGTCTCCATCATCTCCTTCGTCCTTCGGATGATCGAGCGGCGGGTTCGCGTCCCGGGTCTTGGATCCGCCGGGGCGGAAGGGAGTCGTCAGAAGTTCTTCGGTCGCGGGGCCGCGTAGCCTCTTCTGGCGGGGATTCGTCGTTCTTCTGAGTTCCCGAGCAGACACGGTCGACCAGTGCCTCCAGCTTCTTCGCGTGCGTCCCCCGCCAGTAGAGCTTTCGACAGGAGCCACACTCGTGGAACTC
>JBARQW010000183.1:0-3674 GCA_049643905.1 Bipolaricaulia bacterium | reverse complement strand
CGCCAGTCTCCCGATCCTCGACAAGCTCTTCGCGTGGGACGACCAGGATGCTTTCTACCAGAAGCGTCGCGAGTCGACGACCATCATCTCCTTGGCGTGCGATCAGCCCGACAAGACCTGCTTCTGTACGTCGGTTGGGGGATCGCCGACCGGCGAGGAAGGGACCGACATCCTCCTCACTCCGCTAAGTGACGTCTATCACGTTCGGGCCATGTCGGAGCGTGGCGCGGCACTCGTGGAGCAGCACGCCTCGCTCTTCGACGACGCAACGGAGGCGCACGAGACCGAGCGCGCACGACTCGCCGAGGCCTGGAACGGTGCGGTGACGAAGGAGCTTGACACGTCGGGCCTCGCGGAGGCTCTGACCTTCGACGCTTCCACGTGGGAGACGCTCACGCCGAACTGCGTCGACTGCGGCGCGTGCACGTTCCTCTGCCCGACGTGCCATTGCTTCGACATTCAAGACGAAGGGAAGCGGAGAGACGGCGAGCGAGTCCGGCTGTGGGACTCGTGCGCGTTCCAGGACTTCACGCGGATGCCGCACGGCCAGCCGCGGCCGAACCACTACCGTCGCTATCGCCAGCGGTTGATGCACAAATTCAAGTACTACCCGGAGAACTTCGATAGGATCCTATGCGTGGGGTGCGGACGCTGCATCGAGCACTGCCCCGTGGGGGTCGACATCACGGACGCACTCAACAAGGCGAGGGCCGCGGGGTAGGCCGGCGCATGGACAACATCTATCTTCCCAAGCTGATGACGATCCGCGAGATCATTGCCGAGACGTCGGACGTCAAGACGTTCAAGCTGTCCCCGGCGGACGAGACGGACTGCGCGAGAACCGACTTCGAGGCCGGGCAATTCGGCGTCTTCTCGATCTTCGGACAGGGCGAAGCGCCCTTCGGGATGGCCAATTCCCCGACCCGGAAAGAGTTCATCGAGTGCAGCATCAAGCGCGCGGGAAAGGTCACCGCCGCGTTTCACGAGCTGAACGTCGGCGATGCGGTCGGCTTCCGCGGTCCGTACGGCAACGCGTTTCCGATCGACGCGATGCGAGGGAAGAACCTCTTGTTCGTCGGCGGCGGGATCGGGCTCGCGCCGCTACGGTCCCTGATCTGGAACTGCCTCGACACGCGCGAGAACTTCGGTGAGGTCACCATCCTCTACGGCGCGCGCTCGACGACCGACCTGGTCTACAAGGACGACCTCGCAGAGTGGAAACGGATGAGCGGCGTGGACACGGTGCTCACCGTCGACCCTGGCGGCGAAGACGACGAGTGGAAGGGGAAGGTGGGATTCGTTCCGACGATCCTCGAGGAGCTGGAACCGTCGCCGGAGAACACCATCCTGGTCACGTGCGGTCCACCGATCATGATCAAGTTCGTCCTCGCGTCTGCCGCGAAGCTCGAGTTCACTCCCGAGCAGATCGTGACGACCTTGGAGATGAAGATGAAGTGCGGCCTCGGGAAGTGCGGCCGCTGCAACATCGGCCCCAAGTACATCTGCAAGCACGGCCCCGTCTTCACGTACGCGGAGCTCAAAAACCTGCCGGACGAGTACTAGGCACGATCGTCCGACCCTTTCGTCGCGCGAGTGCCTCGATGGCCCATGCAGGCGCTCAGCTCTGGCTTCCAGCAAGTTGGCGGTTTCGCGCCGGATTGCCTATCCTGTGACCGATCAAAGGACTCTAGGAGGGGCCGGTGCCACAGAATCTGAGTCGCTACCACCAATCGCTCATCGATCCGGACGTATTCAGTGTAACGTGGGAGTTCGTTCCGGGACGCGGAGCTCACGAGAAGAGTCAGGAGACTGCGATCGCCGATGCCGAGCGGGCCGCGGCCGGGGGGCGGGTCCACGCGGTGACGATTACCGACAACCCGGGTGGCAATCCGGCGATCTCGGTGGAGATGCTCGGCGCGGAGATCAACCGGCTGGGGATCGAGCCGCTCGTCCACTTCAGCTGCAATGACAAGAATCGCAACCAGCTCGAGGCCCTGCTCCACGGGATGGAGCGGGCCGAGATCCGCAATCTGCTCGTGATGACCGGAGACTACACCTATTCGGGCTATCTCAGCCGGGCGAAACCGGTCTTCGACCTTGACTCCACGCATCTCCTGAGTCTGATCGCCGACATGAACCAAGGACTGGAAGTCCCAACGTTCAAGGGGACGACGACGCTGGCGCCGACCCACTTCTTCGCAGGTGCGGTCGTCAGCCCGTTCAAGGCGACCGAGCCGGAAGTGGTGACCCAGTATTACAAGCTGAAGAAGAAACTCGAAGCCGGCGCGAAGTTCATCGTCCCTCAGCTTGGATACGACGCGACGAAGATCCACGAAGTGCTGACGATGATGCGGCACCTCGGCTACGGCGACGTTCCGGTCATCGGCAACGTGTATGTCTTGTCGCGCCCGACGGCGCGGCTGATGAACCAGAACGGCGTGCCGGGGTGCGTGGTCACCGACGAGTTATTCGCAGAGATCACGGCAGAGGCGCAGGCGGAAGACAAAGGAAAGGCTGCCCGGCTCGAGCGCGCGGCGAAGATGGTTGCCATGATGCGCGGGATGGGATTTGCCGGAGTGCACATCGGCGGACACGGGCTGAAGTACGAACAGGTCGAGACGATCCTCGACCGCAGCGAGGAGCTCTACCCCGAGTGGCAGACGCTTGTCGGCGAGTTCTCGTACCCACAGCCCGACGGCTGGTACTTCTTCGAGAAGGATCAGAAAACGGGTCTCAACACCGACACGCCGACCGACCGCTCAAAGAATCGGCCTCGCTCCCCGCTCAGCAATCGAGGATTCCGGCTCTTGCACAGGTTGATGTTCGAAAAGAAGGGGCTCCTGTTCAGGCCGATGCGTGGACTCGCGCGAGCGGTGGACGGATCGTTCCTCGAGCATCCGTTTGGCCGCCTCGAACAGCTGGGCAAGTTGTTCACCAACGACTGCCAGCACTGCGGAGACTGCGCGTTGTTCGACACCGCGTTCGTCTGCCCGATGAGTCAGTGTCCGAAGGGACAACGTAATGGCCCGTGTGGGGGCAGCGTGAGCGGCTGGTGCGAGGTCTACCCGGAGGAGAAGGAATGCATCTACGTTCGGGCCTACCGTCGTCTCAAGCACTACGCCGAGGAGGAGAGCTTAGCGGAAGGCCAGGTCCCGCCGATCGACTACGATCTTCGGCACACGTCGTCGTGGCTGAATTTCTACATGGGGCGCGATCACACGGCCAAGCGGATGGGGATCACGCCGCCGGCTCCACGCGGCAAGACCGAGTAGGAAGAGGGCGCTCTCGTGTCGTCCCGGGAGGGGCATTCAAGGTCGTTGCCGACAGGCTGGAACCTTGACATGATCTGCGTTCCGATCTAACCTTTCGACGCTTCCGAGGGAGGGAGGGACCGGTGCAGATTGGCCATCTGATTCGGATTACGCGAGCCCCTTTCTTCACTGCCACCATCGTCCCCGTTCTTCTCGGAACCGCGGTCGCGTGGCGCCAAGGAGCGGTCGATTGGGGCCTGTTTGCCGCAGCCCTCATCGGGGCGATCGCAATCAATGCCGGATTCGACATGAGCAACGACTACTTCGATCACCGATCGGGGAACGACGCGGCAAACCGCAATCTCACCCCGTTCAGCGGAGGCAGCCGCACCATTCAGGATGGTCTCTTGTCACCGAGAGCCG
>JBARQW010000182.1:0-1784 GCA_049643905.1 Bipolaricaulia bacterium | reverse complement strand
TTACAGTGCGCATCACCGTCTTGTACGGCAATCCGATTCACAAGGTCGCCAAGCAAGTTCAGACGCGGATCAAGGCGGAGATCGAGCGGATGACCGGATTGCGCGTCGATGCGGTCAACGTTGACGTCCAGCGGCTGCTAGAAGCAGATGAGGCCGCGAAGGAGAGCGAGGAAGAATGCGAGTCTTCCGAGGAGTAGCGAATCTCGTCGCGTTGTTGGTCACAGGCGGCCTAGGGGTCACCTTCATCCTCGGCGGCGCAGGCGTGCTGTCATTTTCGTCGATCACGCCGTATCTCGACCGCGTCCCAGGGACGATCTTCCTGATCCTGGTCGGTGTCGCGCTCCTCTTCGCGGGCATCAGTTTCCTTATGGCAAGTGCAGAGGAGCTGTTTCGTGCCGGGGTCTTCGCACGCGAGAGTGAGGGGGGCCGGATTGCGCTGACATCGTTCGCGGTCAAGGAGTACGTCAGCGGTGTCCTGCGAGACGAGATCGGCCTCGATCACTTCCGAGTTCAGTTGAAGCGCTGTGGAGACGGTGTCGCGATCACGGTGCGGATCACCCTTTCGCCCGACCAGCGTGTCACCGAGGTTGGCGGACGGATTCAGAGCGTGCTGGCACGCGAAGTTCCTGGCCGGACCGGAGTCGGCGTGAGCGACGTATCGATTCTGGTGAGAGGGATCCGGTCGCTCGGCAAGCCCCGCCCCGAACGTGAGGAGATCATCCGTGCACCTGACGTTGAACGGTAGGATCATCGGGATCTGCTCCGGCTTCTTCGCAGGCCTCTTGTTTGTCCTCTTCGGCTGGCGCTTGTTCCTGATTCTGCTGGCGTTCACTCTGTTCGGACTCCTGGTCGGGCTGTGGATGGACACGCAGCCGGGGATTGCCCGGCAGCTGCGCGAGACGCTCAGGCGACTGTTTCTCAACTGATGCAGCGGCGAGAGGCGAGGGAGTTCGTCCTCTCGGCCCTGTATCAGCGCGAGTTCACCGGGGCCGAACTAGCGGAGCTGCTGGAGGACGCCGCACCGGGCGGTCAGGCCGACTACATCCAAAGCACCTTTCAGGGGATCCTAGACCGCCGAGATGAGATCGACGCGATGATTGGAGCGCGGACCGTCGGCTGGCGATTCGAACGACTCGCGCTGATCGATCGGAACATCCTGCGGATCGGCGTCTTCGAGCTTCTCTTCTGTGAGGACGTCCCGGCCGAGGTCGCGATGGACGAGGCGGTCGAGCTCTCCAAGAAGTTCGGGACGGAGAAGGCACGCCTGTTCGTCAACGGCATTCTCGATCGGATTTGGCAGGACGAAAAAACCCGGGACAAAGCGTGACGACTCACCTCGCGGCGGATCGGGAGGTTCGATCAAGGTGAACGGCTACGCCGATCTCCACCTTCACACGGTCGCATCCGACGGAACCTGGTTGATACCGGACCTCGTACGTCGCGCCAAGGAGCACGGGCTCAGCTGCATCGCGATCACCGATCACGACGTGGTCTCGGACGAGCTTCCTGGACGCGTCCAGATATTGGACGGCGTCGAAGTGATCACGGGTGTTGAGGTCAAGACAACGTTCGGCTCCGTCTACGGGGAGATCCTCGGGTTCTTCATCGATCCCGCCTCCCCCGGACTGCGCAGCCTCCTTGATCGCCTGCTCGAATCTCGCGTCGAGCGGATGCGGAAGATGGTCGACCTCTGTCGCGAGCGCGCGATGATCGACATCGACTTCGACGACGTTCGAGCGGTGGCGGCAGGCTGCATCGGTAGGCCCCATCTTGCCCGGATTCTG
>JBARQW010000181.1:0-4047 GCA_049643905.1 Bipolaricaulia bacterium | reverse complement strand
CTGGTGATGGGCGATGTTCGTCCCCGCCTTGGGGAAGAAGACGCCCTCCATGTGCTCGTAGTCGGTGAGGTTCGGATGAACGAGGTGCGCGCCGTTCTCCATTGACGCTCTCGGGTCGAGGACGGCTTCGAGCGGCTCGTACTCGACCTCGATCAGTTGGCAAGCGGCACGCGCGATGTCGAGCGTGTCGGCGGCGACGGCGACGACCCCCTCGCCCTGGTAGCGCACGACCTCCCGAGCGAGGATGCACTTGTCTTGCATGTAGAGGCCGAGGCGATAGCAGAGACCGTTTCCGGTGAGGACGACGCGCACACCGGGCAACTTCCTGGCCGCTTCGGTGTCGACGCGCACGATGCGCGCCGACGCATGCGGCGACCTCACGAGGGCCGCGTGGAGCATCCCGGGCACGAGGAGGTCGTGGGTGTACCGCGCCGTTCCGGCGACCTTGTCGATCCCGTCTTCACGGGACACGCCCTTGCCCACGTATCGCAGCTCAGGCACGACTCTCACCGCCCTTCGCGCGTTCGGAAGCTAGTCGAATGGCCGCGACGATGGCTTCGTACCCGGTGCAGCGGCAGAGGTTTCCGGCGATCGCTTCAACGATTTCCTCGTCGGACGGGTCCGAGTTTCTCGTCAGCAGTGCTCGGGCCGACATGATCATTCCCGGTGTACAGAAACCGCACTGCACCGCACCAGCGTCGATGAAAGCCTGTTGCAGCACGGAGAGCTCACCGCCGGTCGCTTCGCCCTCGATGGTTCGTACGTCACGTCCGCCGGCCTCGACAGCGAGGACGAGACAGGCGGTAACGGGGGCGCCATCGAGGAGAACGGTGCAGGCACCACACTCGCCGATTCCACACCCTTCCTTCGTTCCGGTCAGATGAAGGCGATCCCGAAGAAGATCGAGGAGCGTCGTCGTCGCGGGGACGCTCACGGTCTGCGGCTCGCCGTTGACGTGGAACGAGACGGTGTGCATCACGCGCCTCCCTGTTCGTCAAGCAGGCGCTCGACGAGGCGACGGACGAGGACTGGCAGGACGGCGCTTCGATATTCGGCCGAGGCGCGGACGTCGCTGATTGGCGAGACGGCCGCCCTCGCCGAGCGGATCGCCTCTTCGACCAGCGTCTTGGGCGAGTGGGATCCGAGATCGATCGGCTCCAGGAGAACCGGCGTGGGTCCGCAGCTTCCGATAGCGATCGTGAGCGTCTTGTCACCTGGCAAGAGCGCGCCGGCGACGTTGACCACCGCCAGATCGTGTCCGCGGATCCGCTGTTGCTTGATGAATCCCGTCGTCGCACCGTCCAGTAGCTGCGGGATCCGCACCTCAGTGACGACCTCATCGGCGCGAAGACACGTCTGCTTGACGCCGGTGCAGAACTCGCGGAGTGGGATCTCGCGCTCGCCTTCCTCGCCATGCACGTGGAGTCGCGCGCCGAGTACAAGGAGAGGAGGGAGAGAGTCCGAGGCGGGAGACGCGTTGCACAGGTTGCCGACGAGGGTGGCACGATTGCGAAGCTGATACGTCGCGATGCTAAGGGCCGCCTCGGCCAGCGCGGGGAAGAGGTTGCGGATCGTTGTGTTCTCGGCGATTCGATTCAGCGGTACGCTCGCTCCGATGGTGGCCGTCCGATCGTTCTTGGAGACGTCGAGGCGGTCGAGCGCCTCGATTCCCTTGATGTCGACGAGAAGGGCCGGTGTCGCGAGGCCGTTGCGCACGTTCACGAGAAGGTCCGTCCCGCCGGCAAGAACGGCGGCGTGCCCTTCGGCATCGGCCAAGTGGCGGGTGGCCTCGCCGATCGAACGTGTGCGCACGTACTCGAAGTTGCCCCGCACGATCGCTCCTTCGCTCGATCACCTGGTACGAAGTGCGAGACGCCCGTCTGAAACGAGAAAAGACGAGCGCAACGCCTCGTCAAAGGCCCATGATAGGCGATGAGAGAGAATCTGCCAAGTCGTTTGACAGGTTGACCGATCGACCACGGGTTACGCTGCTCGAAGGACCTGCTCCTCGGCGCGGAAGGCGGATTGTGTCGAAACGATCGCGGTTAGGCCGACGTGCGGATAGCTACTCGGGAGTTCGGGTGCTCAGACGATGAACGTAACGGCGGCGTTGTCGCCGGGCCGGAGGTACTCGACCTCAACGCGCGCGATCCGAATGAGGCAGAAGCCAGGGTCGTCCGCGCCCGCCCAGTACTGCATCAGGTACGGAACCTTGGCGCCGATCGTCGCGCGCGTTTGCTGATCGGTCACTACGGTTGCGACCCCGGCGACGCGGATGTATCCATTTCCGCACTCCTCAGTCAGGGGCAGGCAGAACTCAACGTTCGGGTTGCGCAGCATCTGGCGCGCCTTGGCACTGCGGGTGCCCGTCGCGATCCAGAACTTCTCGTCGAGATTGAGAAGCGTGATCGGGCGAACCCTCGGCTGATCGGCCTCGGCGGTCGCCAGATAGACGCATTGCGAGTCCTCGAGCCTCTGCCAGACCTCTCTCTTGATGGATTCGATTGACGCGTCCATGAACGGAACCTCCTCAGGGCGATGTCGATCGTTCATTCTACCGTCTTGCAGAGGCAGCGGACCCATCCCAGCGCCCTCGCTGCCTTGGATCAGGTCGTGAACGGATTCGCCGACAGCGCATCGAGCGCGCTTTCGGCGATGTTGAACCCGTGTTCCCGGATTCTCAGGAGGCTGTCGAGCACGATGCTGATCGACGGAGCGTCGTCGGGCTGTTTCTCCGCCGCGGCGGAGCGCGTGAGCTCGAACAGCTGCTCGGAACGCTCTTTCTCCTGCAGCACCTGGTCAGCGAGCTCGGTGTCGGCCTCCTCGAACGACCGCACGGCGCGCTCGAGAATGCTGAGCGAATCCTCGGCACGTTCTCGAATCTCCTTCGCGACGCCCTTGACGACGGGACTCCCCAGGGCGAGTCCCGCTTCGGAGATCTTCCAGGCGTGGTCGGCTACGCGTTCGAGCTGGCCGGAGACGGTCCGGTAGTGCTGGAACTGCAACCGCGACAGGCCGTAGTCTTCCTCGAGCACGAGGTCCCGCAGGAGCAGACTGAACTGACGCGCAACGAGGAAGGCCAGTCGGTCGACGTCTCCGTCCCGCTCGACGACGTCTCGGGCCAACTCTTCGTCGTGCTGGCAGAACGCGGAGACCGCATCACTCAGCATCGCCCGCGTGATGTCGAAGATCCGCCTCAGCGTCTTCGGCACAGGGAAGTCGCGGACGTTGACCAGCGCATGAAGCACGACGGAGCCCTGCGTCTCCTCGAAGATCTCTAGCCCGATCAACGCATGCGCTATCTCTCGGACCATCCGCCGCTGATCCGGACGGATTCGCTCGGCCCGGATCTCGATCATGTCGAACCCGGCGATGTAACGGGAGATGATCTCGCGTTGGAAACGCTCGAACGGCCAGTCCTTCAGATCGATGGCGCAGCGGTTCCTCTGGGCCAGGCTCTCGGGGACGAGGAGGAGTGTTCCCGATTCGTTCGGCAGCAGTGTCACGATCGACCCGGGCGTGATCCCCACACCCTCCGCCCAAGCCTTGGGCAGGGTCACGAAGTAGGTTGATCCGCCCGTCTTCTGAACTTTCCTCCTGTGCACCGCACCTCCGTCGGATCGTTATTTTCTTCCTGTATTCTATAGATATCTTCGGCGTGAATAAAGAGGAACATTCTCTTCGCGGCCTGCGCGATCCCTGGTCTCTGCCCGTGATTCCAGTGTTACGTGGCGATTCGAGCGAGGATCGACTTCATATTGTCGGCGATCTCCGGTTCCAAGTCCCGATGCAGGTTCCCTCCTGCACTGTCCATCGTGACGAGCAGGGGGCCGAACTCTTTCACGGCGAAGATCCAGGCCGCCTCGGGCATCCCGAGCTCCTCGAGCCAGTGGACGGCCACCACTCGCTCGATCCGCTTGGCGGCGAGGGCGCCGGCGCCGCCGGTGAAGTGAGCGTAGACGGCGCCGAGCTTCTCCAGCGCGGCCTGGGTTCGATCCCCCATCCCGCCCTTGCCGATGACGATCCGCGGGGTGAAGGCCTCGAGGA
>JBARQW010000180.1:0-3821 GCA_049643905.1 Bipolaricaulia bacterium | reverse complement strand
TCATCTTCCCGTCGAGGGCGACCGCGCCACGCCCTTGCACTTCGGCCTCGCGCGCCGCGTCGACGATCGCTCGCGCCCGCTCGATCTCCTCGTCGGTCGGCGAGAACGCCCGATGGATCGGTCCGAGTTGCCTCGGGTTGATCGCGCCTTTCCCGTCGAATCCGAGTTCCCTGGCCAGTTCCGCCTCTTTGCTCAGGCCGTCGGAATCGGCGAGGTCCACGAAGACCGTGTCTGATGATTGCACGCCCGCCGCCGCGGCCGCCGCAACGATCATCGATCGCGCAAACAGGAGCGACCTTCGCGTCCGAAGCGCCCCGACGTCTCTCGTGAAGTCTTCGGCCCCGAACACGACCATCACGATCCGCTCGTGCGCCCCGGAGATCTCCTCGGCACGGAGCACGCCCTTCGCCGTCTCGATGATCGGCATGATCCACGTAGATCCGCTCTCGAGCCCGAACTCGCTCTCGCGGGCGGCGAGGACCTCGGCCAGCTCTGCCACGTCGGCGGCGGATTCAGCCTTGGGAAGACAGATCCCGTGCGGCCTCCCGGCCAGGATCTCGCTCAGATCGTCCAAGCCGCACGCGTCCAGTGGATTGATCCGCACCCAGACGTCTTCGGGAAATGGGACCGATGCGAGAAGGTGCTTGACCAGGATGCGTGCCGCCTGCTTCTCCGCAGGTGGAACCGAATCCTCCAGGTCGAGGACGACGCAGTCTGCGCCATGCACGTCAATTCCTGCGAGGAGGCGCGGATTGTTGCCAGGCGCGTACAGCCGGCTTCGCCGCGGGCGATCCCGTTCACTCGCCGGCCTTTCAACGGTCACTTCGACAAGCCCGCGAATCTCCGGGAACAGCCCGCGCACCGCCGCTTCGACCCGGGCCCGGATCACGTAGTCGAGCGCGCCCTGATCGGTGACCCGAACCGCCACCGGTTTCAGCGCGAGCCGATCGAGCGTGTCTGCCACGACCGCATCAATCCCTCTCCCCAGCAGTTCCACGCTCTTCGTCTCAACGTCAATCGTGCGTTCCGAAGAAGGCTCCGCACTGACAGTGCAGTCGCCCTTTCCTCCCGAGCCCACGTATATCTTAGCACTCATCGCCATGTCTCCTTCTTAGGTCACGACATCAAGAGAGCCATGACGGCTTTCTGGGCGTGCATCCGATTCTCGGCCTGATCGAAGATCGCGCTCCCCGCGCTGCGCGATGCCTCGTAGTCGATCTCCTCGCCGTAGTGCGCCGGGAGGCAATGAAGGACGATCGCATTGGCCTTCGCAACTCCGAGTAGCTCGCGGTCGATCGTGAACCCGTCGAACGCGTTCTGCTTCGCGGCGGCGTCCGTCTCCTGTCCCATGCTCACCCACACGTCGGTGTAGAGAACGTCTGCCTTCGACGCCGCTTCACGCGGATCGTGGAGAATCTCGATCGACGCGCCAAGCTCGCGCGCCGAAGCGACGATCCCCTCGTCGGGCTCGTAGCCCACCGGACACGCGATGCGAAACGCCATCCCAAGCTTGGCGCACCCATTGATCAACGAGTGCGCGACGTTGTTGCCATCGCCGATGAACGTGAGCGTCAGCCCTTCGAATCGGCGCTTCTTCTCCAACACAGTCAGGAAGTCCGCGAGAGCCTGGCAGGGATGGTACCTGTCACAAAGGCCGTTGATCACAGGAACCGTCGCGTGCTCGGCGAGCTCCGCGATCACTTGATGCTCGAAGACACGAGCCATGATTCCGTCGACATATCGGGACAGATTGAGCGCGATATCCTCGGTCGTCTCCCGTTTCCCTAGCTTTATGTCATCGGGACCGAGGTAGATCGCGTGTCCCCCCAGCTGCCACATGCCCGTCTCGAACGACACGCGCGTGCGAAGTGACGGCTTCTGGAAGACCATTGCGAGTGTCTTCCCGGCGAGAAGGCCGTGCCGAAGGCCGGCGCGAAGCTCCCGCTTCAGATGCTGCGCGGTCTCGAGAATCTCCCAGATCTCCTCGGTCGAAGTCTCCGCCAAGGACACGAGGTTCCTCTGCCGCATTGGCTTTCCTCCATTCCCGTTTCCCATCAGGACCGCCTTTCGCGCGCCTTGGCACACCGTGGCCTCAGACGCTCAGAAGCCCTCCATGCCCAGCCGCGATGCATGATATCGCATCCTCAATCGAGCAACTACGCGACGCACGCGGTTGCCGTTCCGTTCAAGTCTCAGTGGCAAGCCGCTATCAGCACGGAGGCCCATGCGGATTGTGTTGACGGCCTTCGTCAAGCCTCCTCGAAATGTGGCCGACATGTGGGGTGTTCGTGAAGAAACCGTGAAGAAGACCTTGGAAGCCTCTGGGAAATTGACCGATCGAACCTTCCTGCATATACTGGATCCCGTCATGCCTCTCCACAACAGGCGTACATCGGGCGGTCAACGGGCTTCGATCGAGGCCGTTGGCTGAGGCACACAAGTTCTTTACTCTGTCAGATCGTGGAACACGTGCAGTTTTCCCGAAGAGGTGTGTTCCTCGATGCAGGGAGCGTGGAGCCGTTGCAGCGCATTCTAGAGTGCCAAACGGCGAAGCATGCAACAGGCGCTACACTGACGGAGCAAAAGGAAATGGCGCCCAAACATCAGCAGTAGTGGGCGTCCAAGACAAAAGGGAGGTACTCAAGACGTGCGCAAGCTCATTCTTGCAGTAATCCTACTGGCAGTTCTCCCTGTCGCGTCCGCATTCGCGTATACGGGCCTAGCTCCGGATGGGATCGTCTTCTTCGAAGAAGTCGACCAGTCCAAGGTCCTGGCGCAGATGGTGGATGGCGACACGCAGCTGTACGGCAACGCCTTCACGGCGACGCTGTACCAAGACATTCTCGATTACGGTCTACCGGTCACCTTCAGCTATGGAAGCTTCAATGAGCTCCTGCTGAACCCGGCCGTAGACGAGAACGACGACCCGTTCTTCCAGGACGGTCGCTTCAACCCGTTCGGCATTCAAGTCGTTCGCGAGGCGATGTACTACCTGATCGACCGGAACTACATCATCGAAGAGATCCTCGTCGGTCTGGGTGTCGCCCGTTGGACGATGCTCGACCCGAACTTCCCGCCGTATACTCAGGCGATCGAAGCGGCCCGCGCCATCGAACTGATCTACCAGGCCGATGACGCCGCCGCCGCCGCGCTGATCAAGTCGGGAATGGAGGGAGCCGGCGCTGTTCTGGACAGCGTGTGGAAGTACAACGACGAGCCGATCGTGCTCATCGGTACCATCCGTGTGGAAGACGAGCGCCTCGAAATCGGCAACTACTTCGCCGACAAGCTCGAAGCGCAGGGCTTCACCGTCGACCGCGTCCAGCGCACATCCGCGGAGCTCTCTCCGATCTGGCTGCTCAGCGACCCGACGGAGGGTCAGTGGAGCTACTACACCGGCGGATGGATCAGCAACTTGATCGACCGCGACCAGGGCGGAGACTTCGACTTCATGTACACGCCCCGCGGTTGGGCAGTCCCGTTGAACCAGGGCTACCCGATGCACCTGTTCCCCGCAGCCGATGCAGCGTTCGACAAGCTCGCCCGCCGAGACTACTCGACGGTGGCAGAGCGCGTTACGCTGTTGGGCATCGCCGAGCAAGGCGCCGCCGACTGTGCGTGGAACCAGTGGCTGTTCAGCGCTGCTTCCCCGTGGGCGACGGCCTCCGACGTGAGCGTTCTCGTTGACGTCGCTGCCGGTATCTCGGGCGCCTTCATCTGGGCCCACACCGCCCGCTTCGTCGACGCCGATGGCGCTCCGGTCGTCGGTGGCACGATGCGCATGGCTTCGCCGAGCATGATGACCCAGCCGTGGAACCCGG
>JBARQW010000179.1:0-4878 GCA_049643905.1 Bipolaricaulia bacterium | reverse complement strand
GTGCTTCCCTCGGCGCCCGGACCGCCATCTTCCTGGATCTCGGCAGTCTCTCCCTCAGGCGTCGTGACGCCCCACGCGTAGGTCAGACGTTCGCCGAACGCGATCCCTCCGGCAAGGTCCGGATCCGTGGAATTCGCGGCACTCAATTCGACCGAGTTCCCTGCCATGACTCCCTCGCTCGGCTCGATCCCGAGCACGGCCGACGGAGCCCTGTTGCACCGCTCACAGCTCATTCCCATCGGCGCGACCCGCACACCGAACCTGAGGCCCGCTCCCTGGCTCTCGGATGGACTGTAGTTGCCGGTCACCACATCGATCGTGTACGACCAACGGTCTGTGTACGCCGGGATCGCCCCGTGGTACTCGCCGACGAACTCGGGTCCGGACCCTGTTAGCGTGCTGGCGAGCCACTCGATCCCCTGGTCAATGAGGCTTCCCGAGAGGACCTTATCGAGGACCACGCCAACGGTTCCCATCTCAGAGAGCGCGCTGTCCAGATCACTCGCGATCCCAAGCCGATCTGTAACCGCCGTGATTCTCGCATCCGCTTTGTCGTATTGCTGCCTGAGAGCACGGTTGGTGAGAAGCGAAGCGGCCCCCACCAAGGCACTCCCGAACTCGCGTCCGAGTGCCTCTTGAGTCGACGCACTCAGCGAATCCACGAAGTCGTCGATCTCGTCCCTCAGGCCCGTCTCCTCCAGGAAGACGTCGACAAGAGGCGCCACGATCTGGTCGGCACGGCCGGTTGCGGCTCGCGCGGCGATCTGCGTGACCTTGATCAGCGCCTTCATGATCTCACCGGGAGAGTCGTCCTCGATGATCCTCATGTGGATCCAGAAGGGCCGGACGGGGTGACATTGATCGTGGGTGTAGAGGAGTGCCCCCGTGGTGTTGCCCTCCGCAATGCGGAAATCGAACGTCTGCCCCGCGGAGATGTTCTCGATGAGCGGACTCGGAGGCCACGACACCGTCTCATGCCCGTCCTCCCACACGGACAACGCCGTGATGATCATCTCGCCCGTCGTACCACGAAGGAACGCATCGTGGCTATCGAGGGGCGTGAAGCTCAGATGGTCCAGGGCGACTTGGATCAAACCGCGGTGCTCGATCGGCTCGTGATGGCTCATCGAGGAGATCGTCGACAAGACCGAGGAAGCCGCCACCAGGACAACTGCGACCGCGAGCTTCGCGAAGCTCCTGTTACAGCTCATGGGGCCGTCGCCTCGATGATCTTCTGGTCCTGCATCTCGGCGATTCCGATCAGTCCGTCGAGATCCAGGATCTCGCTCCGAGTCAGCTGGGCTCCGATCTCTTCCTTGTGATCCAGCGGCCCGGTCATCAGGAAGGCGACGACTCGCCCTCGCTGGAAGAGAAGCGCCGACATGGGAAGCGCCTCGCGATACGCGCTGTCGACCTCCCGCGACCGTCCCCAAGCGCGTTCGCTGACCTGCAGCTCGTTCGATCCGACATCTCGTTCCATCATGTCGTCGAAAAAGGCGGTGGCATCCTCCGAAGAAACGAAGACGTACAGGTTGATTAGAAGGACGACACTGGCTCCCTCCCGAACGGTCTGCAGGAAGAAGGAGCCGAGCGTGGCTTCCGGCGCGGGATCGTCCGCGGCCTCCGGAACGAACTCCGATTCGAGCGCATAGCCTACAGGCAGGTCGTTCTCGGACACGTGAATCGCCCAAAGGAATCCTGGCGGTTCTTGGCGGACACACGACGGAACCAGGAAGGCCGCTGTGAGAAGAAGGACGAAAAGGAGAGCCGATCCTACAGCACGTCGACCGCGGAAGAGGAAGCTGGACCGTGCTGACTCGACGAGCTTCACGCTTCGATCACCCCACTTGGAACCGCGGCCCACCATAGTCCTGGCGGCCGCGGCAGTCAATCCGAGCGTAGCGACATCATGTTACTGAAGGATCGGCCGTACCCTCTCGAAATACGCGCCGGAGCATCCGCCCGCGCATCCACTGGCATCGATTCCTGCAAGGAGCTAGGATTCGAGTGCCGATGGGAAGCGAAAGCCCACGGCAATCCGATCGGAGCGAATGGGGGCGTCGCGAGGAATGAAACGATACAAGCTCATCGTCAACCCGGCGGCAGGCGGAGGCACGGCCGGCAAGTCGGTCCCAACCATCGAGAGAATGCTGACCGTGGGCGATCTCACCTTCGATCTGGTTTACACAGAACGCCCGTGGCATGCCGCGGAGATCGCGCGGAAGGCCGTCCTCGAAGGATATGACGTCGTTGTCGCCGTCGGTGGCGACGGCACGGCGAACGAGGTCCTGAATGGCCTGATGCAGGCGAAGCTTGCCGGCGAGGGAAGCGCCGCGCTGGGTGTGTTGTGCGTCGGCCGCGGGAACGACTTCGCCTTCGGCGCAGGGATTCCGCTCAAGCTCGAAGCCGGGTGCAGCGCCCTCATCGAGGATCGCCGCCACGTGATCGACGTGGGCCGGGTCGAAGGCGAGGCGCTTCCCGAGGGTCGTTTCTTCGGCAACGGGGTCGGGATCGGATTCGACACCGTCGTCGGGCTCGAAGCGGCCAAGCTCAAGCACGTGAGCGGGTTCTTGGGCTACTTCGTCGCTGCCATGAAGACCATCTTCCTCTACTACCGCGCGCCGCTCGTCCGCATCGAGTATGCCGAAGAGACGATCGAGCAGAAGTCTCTCTTGATCTCGATCATGAACGGACGCCGCATGGGCGGCGGATTCATGATGGCACCTGAGGCCAAGATCGATGACGGTCAGCTCGATCTGAGCATCGCTCGGGAGATCAGCAGAGCCAGGATCTTCGCCCTCATCCTGCGCTTCATGAAAGGAACACAGGTCGGGCACCCGGCCATTCGCACAGACCGTACGCAGCAGATCACGGTGACCGCGCTCGACGGCGTCCTTCCCGCGCACGCGGACGGCGAGACGCTCTGTGAGGAAGGCAAGAGCCTGACGATGGAACTCCTTTCAGGACAGATCGAAATTCTCACGCAGGCATCAACAGGTAGCCGATGAACGCGACAGGGAGGCTGGCGGATGCGGTGATCAGCGGTCTGGTGCGCGTTCTGTGCCGGATCGACGGAGACCAGTTGGAGAAAGTTCCGGCGCGCGGTCCGCTCATCCTTGTCACCAATCACATCAACTTCCTCGAGATCCCGGTAGTGCATTCCGGCCTGCGCCCACGAAGGCTGATCGGTCTGGCGAAGGCCGAAGTGTGGGACAATCCCGTCCTGAAGTGGCTCTTCGACCAGTGGGAAGCGATCCCCATACGGCGAGGCGAATCGGACATCGGAGCGCTACGGCGGGCGCTCGGCGCACTCGAAAGCGAGGCGATTCTCGTCCTGGCTCCGGAGGGAACACGAAGCGAGCACGGGCGTCTGCAACGCGGTCACACAGGGATCGTGACGATCGCTCTGAGGAGTCAGGCGCCACTCCTGCCTCTCGTCTTCCATGGGGGCGAAACGTTTCGACGGAACGTGCGCCGTCTGCGACGGACCCCCTTCCACATCGTCGTTGGAGAGCCCTTCCACCTGGAGACGGGGGACGAGCGGGTCGCCCGTGACGTTCGTCAACAGATCACCGACGAGGTCATGTATCGGTTGGCCGCGCTCCTCCCGCCGGCCTATCGAGGCTACTACGCGGACCTGGACGCCGCGACCGAGAAGTACATACGCATGATCCCAACGTAGCGACCGGTCGCCCCGAACCGGAGCGATACGGCTCGATCCGAGCACGATCTCACCATTCACGCGTGCAGTACGGAATCCTCGCCGTCGTCGCGGACCTCCTAACCGAACACTGTTATAATGGCCTCCATATCGAAGGAGGCTGACATTGAAGATTCTCGTGGGGTACTTCAGCGAGACCGGAAACACGAAGAAGATGGCAGAGGCGATCGGGGAAGAAGCAAAAGCCGGCGGTAACGAAGTGCTGGTCGCCACGGTCGGAGAGATCAAGGCGGACGCCCTGGGAGGCTACGACGTCGTCTTCCTAGGATCGACGTGCCACTCGGCAGACATCGCTGCGCCGGTGAGGAACCTTCTCGACGGCATCCCAGCGGGTTCGCTGTGCAAGGTGGCCGGCTTCGTCACGCACTCGACGACGATGCCCGACGCCGGCGACTCGCAGAAGAAGCTGTACGAGCAGTGGGCCGGCAAGTGCCCCGGCACGTTCAGCGCTGCGTGCGAAGAGAAGGGCATCGGATTCCTCGGATACTTCCACTGCCAAGGCGCCCCCTCGCCCCAGGTCGAGGCGTTCATCCGCAGCACGATCGTCACCGATGAGGCGCAATGGAACGCCTTCATCGAAGACGCCCGCAAACATCCGACAACGGAGGACATCGAAGCGGCCAGGGCTTTCGCGCGAGAGGTGTTGGCGAAGGCCTAGGTAGGATCACGGTCGCTGCTTGTTCCCGGGCAGCCGGCTACCGCCATTCCGCAGGCCGGAGGCCCGCCTGCTTCAGCATCTGGTTGAGTTCTCCAACGGACTGCTGCAGGTGCCGCAAGGAGTAGAGCGCGCGAGTGACGCGATTCGGGAACCACGGAAACGCCGCGTCCGGCGCGCTCGCGTCTTCTGCGCTCCCCTCCTCCAGGAACCCTCGGACCTTCTCCTCGACTCGCGCGAGATACGCGGCGACCACATCTTTCCTCGGAGGTGCCGCGTCATCGGCCTCCCAATCTCCACCGACTGCCCCCCAAGGGAATCCCTCAGCGTCGTCGCCGGCGTAGAAATCGACCGTCTCGACGGCGTGATACGCCAGCCTCGCCGGCGTCGTGCTCGGTGTCACACCGGAACACCAAGCCTCCTCTGTGAACGACTCGATCGCGGATCGAAGCATCGCCGACGCCTGGCCGAACTGATGCTGCAGCGCTTCGAATGCAGGACC
>JBARQW010000178.1:0-11721 GCA_049643905.1 Bipolaricaulia bacterium | reverse complement strand
GACGTCGTGCGCGCGGCCTCCTGTGAGCGCCAGCGGACGGCGGTGCTTCACGTAGTACGACACCGCGTCGACCGTGTACCCTTCGTCTTCGGGAACGGGGATATCGACCTCATCCTCTCCGCCGATGGCGACGGTTGTGACCGCATTGAAGCCGGTGTCCTCGTGCCAGACTCGAATCCGGACCTTCGTCGCGTCCTCAGGAATGAGCTTCGGCGTCACCGCATTCGAGCTCACCGCGGTTGGATTGATGACGATGCGAATCACGCCTTCCTCGTTTGGGTCGATCACCGAGCGTCTCATGCATCCACTGACGATAAGAGCGAGGATGACGACCAGAATCACGTGTCTGCGACGCATGACCTGCCTCCTTGACTGGTGCTTCGGCCATTATACGTCTCCCCGCGCGTGGCGTGAAACGGGCCGAGAAGGTTCAACGAGGCGTGGAGCGCTTTCGGAGGAGTGCCGGTGAGGCGACAGCCGTGCGTCATACGACATACCGGTGTCCTTCCCACGCGATGTGCGTAGGCGCACCATCTCGGAAGTTCAATCCGTTGCACTCGGATCATCAGAGAGGAGACGCGTTGTGAGAGCAAACGTACTCGTCGTCGCACTGGCAGTGGCTGCGGTCTGCGGCGCCTCCTTCAGCAGCCTTGGAGCGCCGTCACTACACATCTCCGAAGAGGTGTTCGACTTCGGGGTCGCCATTGAAGGAGACGTGGTCGTCTTCGCATTTCTGATCGAGAACCTGGGCGACGAAGTGTTGCTGATCGAGAGTGTCGTTGCGAGCTGCGGGTGCACGACGACCGCCCTCTCCGAACGGGAGGTCGAGCCTGGCAAGACGATCCGGCTCGGTGGAGAGCTCGACACGTCAGGGACCGGCGGCACGCACGTATCGAAGTGGGTCGACGTCGAGTCGAACGATCCCGATCGGCCGACCGTGCGACTGCGGATCACGGGGCGCGTCGTTGAGGAGAAGGCGTTCCTCATCGACGCGGACGAGCTCTCGGGCGATCTGATGATCCTCATCGATGTTCGCGATCCTGTTTCGTATGCGCAGGGCCATCTTCCCGGGGCGGTCAGCCTGCCCGAGGAGTTTGCGGAGATCTGGCTCGAGGTCCTTCCGAAGGACGTCCGAATCGTCCTCTGCGACCAGACAGGCGAGGCGGGAGCCCGTCTCGCCGAACGGATGCTCCCGCTCGGGTTCCTTCGGGTCGAAGTCCTCTTCGGGGGACTCGACGAATGGACGCGCCTTTACGGCGATCGGATGCTCATCACGCTGCCGCTCGTCCTCGCGCCGACATCGATCGACTAACGGCGTCCCGGCCAAGCAGCGCCGGGGCAACCCGCCTCGTCTTTCTGCCATCGTCCCATCTCTAGTGTTTCGGTCGCATTGACGTCGCCGGCGCGCTTGCCCGTTTCGCACACTCCATGCTGTCCTGGGTCGTAGTTCTCAACCGGAACCGAGGATGCGGGCTACAACAGACTCTCTTCTAGCAGTCAATGTAACGCACATCACAACTACATTAGAGCGTGATGGGGATTACAGACAACCTGAGAGCCGCTCCCTATAATCGAAACGCCGTTTCCCGCCCTAGAAGCATAGAGCGAGCGGCGGATACACAAAATCGAACCCAGCGCTTCGAGCGCTTGTGCAAGGAGGTGTGCTTCATGCGAGGACGGCCTTGGGTTTTCGCGCTCAAGCGCTGGAAAGATCGGAAGACGCGGACAAGAGAGAATGAGGAGTCGCTAAGGAGGCGAGGCATGAGACATCCGAAGGGAAAGATCCTTTGGGCAATCTTGCTTCTCACGACCCTGAGTATGTTTTCCGTCGTGGCGTGGGGAGAGATCTCTCTCCACACCGGGGAGTCGGGAGAAGCGGATTGGTGGTACTGCGAAGAGCATTCGGAGGTCTGCGGCAGCTGCCCAGATCCTTCGAATGACTGTCAGTACGGGGACAACTGGAGCGTAGAACTCGCGACGTACTTCGAGGACGACTGGGCCTACGTCGGGCTCGACACGGCCCTGCGGTTCAACATGGAAGACGTCGACCCCGACGCCATCGGGTTCCTATACACGCTGATCGAATCGAACCCGACCCCGCAGTCGAACAGCGGGCCGAGCATGGCCTTCTGGCTGTTCGATCCGACGACCGGACTGAACCACTTGGCGATCAGCGCTGCGGCTCCGGTCCAGACTGACACGTGCACGGCGTTCAACGGGAACTCCGTCAAGTGGTGGTACGGCTCTGCGGACGCGACCGACACCGAGGTCGACCCCGAGAGCTTCGTGCTCGCGCCCGGCTTCGCCCCCGCAGACGGGCAAGCGTTCACTGACATCCAGACCGCTCTGACCGGCTATCAGGTCAAGGCCGTGATGGTCCTGATGGGCGTCGTCGGCAGCCCGATCGGCGGATTTGACGGCGTGGTCGACATTGTCAGAGCCGGAAAGGCCGTTGTCGACGACATCAAGCTCCAGTGGGATTCCGGAGGCGTCCACTACGGAGGGACCTATGCCCTCGAGATGGAGTGGGACGACGTCATCGGATTCGATGACGGGACACAATCTCCACCGGGTGCAGAACCGCCGGTGGAGTGGGATAAGTGGTGCACCGACGAGCTTTACTGCCCGCACTGCTTGGAGATCGACGACGAGAACCTGTGGGACGTCGTTTTCGAGTCCGATCTTGACGGGCTCGACATCCCTGCTGCGGCTCACGACTTCCCATCTCCGAGCTACGCGCTCTACTTCGGGAGCGTAGCGACCGGAGACTACGACGTCGGTGAGGCGGCGGTCGGCACCGTCTGTTCGCCGCCGAACGAGCTGAATCCTGGCGACCAGTACGTCAGCATCTCGTTCGAGTACATCCGTGAAGTCGAGCAGTACATGGGAGCCTACGACTGGACGTACGTGCAGATCCAGTTCCTCTCTCAGACCAACAGCGAGACGATCGGTTGGTCGCTTCCCGGCGGCTGGTTTGATCCGTTCAGCGTCACGAACCCAGGCGACATCCTGCTGGGTGCCGCGTGCCCCACGGACGGTTGGAAGACCGTCTGGTACAGGGACTCGAGTGACGCCAACCAGCTTGTCTGGGCAGAGGCCCTCATCACCCACTACCTGGATGAAGACGAAGATCCGTACACCGACGACGCCCACAGGATCCTGATTCCGCCGGCAGCAACGCGGATGCGGATCCGATTCGGCTTCAACTCCGTCGACGGTGCGTCGAACGATCTGTTCGGCTGGATCATCGATAACATCGACAAGGATCACAGCCCCGAGCCGTCCGGCTGTCGGATCATCACCGACTTCCTGCCGCAGGGCTGTGTGAACGACAAGTACCCTTGTGGAGAAGACGACGGTGGCTTCTATCTGAGTCCGCAGGTGATCGACGGTTCGACAACGGGCCCGCGCTCGTGGGAGATCACGAATGTCGTCAAGGACGGGCAGCGCACGACGCTCCCGCGCCGACTCGCTCTGGATCCGACGGGCCGCCTCTACGGTGAGCTCGATCCGGGGACGACGGGAACCTACGAGATCACGTTCCTCCTCGAGTGCTTCGAGGGACGACCGGACGAGCAGACGCTGATCCTCAACATCCGGCCACCCTCAGGGCAAGCCTCTGTGAGCGAGATCGACTGCCTCTCGCAGGACTTCGATGATGGTGGCGACTCCTGTAACCAGGATGGGCAAGCGAATTCCATGCTCTGGCTGGTCGAAGGAGATCCGATTCCGGCGGTGGCGGGAGGACCGGGCGACATGTACGTCCCCAACTTCTGGCACGAGACGGGACACGTCACCCACGCGCTCGAAGGGGAGGCCGCGCTCGAGTACTGCCACGTCGCCTACTTCGGGAAGGACGACGACAGCGACGATCCGGACTTCAAGCACGGACGCGCCAAGGGCTGCATGTACTCGCCGCTCTGCGCGATCCCCGAGGAGTTCGACGGCGAGGAGCTGATCATCGGCTTCAAGTCGTGGCGTCAGGTCGAGTACTTCACCGGTGGTGAGTACGACAAGACCTGGGTCGATGTCCGAATCGAGGGAAGCGCCTGGCAGACCGTCTGGTCGAAGTCGTCGCAAGACCCGTCACTGGCCGCCTGGACGTGGCAGGAAGTCGCTACCGGCATCCTGCTCACCCAGGGCAAGAAGATCCAGCTGCGATTCTGCTTCGACTCGATTGACACATACTCGAACGGCGAGGACGGCGAGGCCTGGGGTTGGCTGGTCGATGAGATCAGCGCCTACGCAGGCACCGCCGAGCTTTCGATCTCGACGTGCCCGAAGGAGGAGACTTCTGTCGGAGAGTACTACGACGAGGAATTGTCCGCGTCCGGCGGATCGGACATCACGCCGATCTGGGAAATCGCCTCAGGCGAGCTCCCTCCGGGACTCGGTCTCGAACAAGAAGGCGGCGGCGACCCGCGACAAGCATTCATCCGCGGGACCCCTCGCTTGATCGGTACCTTCACGTTCACGATTCGCGTCAGAGACTCTGAGTGGGACGAAGTGGCGACGCGCACATGCACAATCGTCGTCGGTGAGGAAGTCACGCTCCTGTACGAGGACTTCGAGGACGATCCGTTCTGGAGCCTGGGCGGGCTGTGGCACTTCACCAACGACGGCGGCGTCACGGACGTTCCGGACGTCGACGAGCTGAACCATGCCGCTTACTACGGGCAGAACGACAACACCGGAACTCCGGACTACAACACCGGCGCACGAACGACCGGGATGCTGACGTTGGTCACACCTGTGATCGACCTCACCGTAGGCCCGGGCGGCGGAGCCGTTGAAGCGTTCGGGTTCATGTTCGACTTCTGGCGCCGCGTTGAGACGTTCGGTGGCGGCGGATACGACAAGACGAAGGTTGAAGCGAAACTCGACGACGGCAGCTGGGTGACGATCTGGGAGCGCGACTCCGGGACGCCCGGCCAAGGCCCAGGTGACGACTGGACGCGCGATGTCGAAGTGGGACCGTTCCTGACGGACGGCGCCTCGACGCTCGTGATCCGATTCGTCTTCGACTCGGTCGACAAGTGGTACAACGACTTCACCGGATGGCTCATCGACAACTTGAGGGTCCAGAGCGCCGCTGCTGGCGGGGCCGGTCCTCTGTCCGCGATGTCCATCGCCACTCGTGTCGAGCCGCGCGATCCTACTTCGCTCTCGGTCATGAACATCCCGAATCCGATTCGGGACGTCCACACGACGACGTTCATGGTCCGCAGCGTCGATGTTGACGCGATGCGAATCGAGATCTACGATCTCGCCGGGACCCTCGTGTTTGAGGAAGAAGTCGCGGGGAACGAACTCGTCTGGCACACCGATAACGACTACGGTGAGTACTTGGCCAACGGGATCTACCTGTACCGCGCCTACGTACTGGTCGACGGCGAATGGATCGCAACCAAGGCAGAAAAACTCGTGATCCTTCGATAGACTGACCACAATGGGGCCCTGGAGCCGAGTGCTCCGGGGCCCTTTTTCTTGGAAGGTATCGGCAGGGAAGGGAGGAGAGATCCGATGAGGAAGCTGGTTTCACTCGCGATCTGCGGCCTGGTGGCGCTCGCGCTGCCTGCAGTGGCGACCGATCTGACGATCGGGCTTCGTGGGTTCACCGTTTCGATGGGGCACATCAACGGGCTGATCGAGGAATTCGAGCAGGACGCCGAGCTCGACCTCTCGCCGCTTCAGGCCGGGGCGGGTATCGAGGCCGACGTAGGGATCTTCGCGATGGGGGATCGGGGATCGATCGGGTTTGGGGGCAGAGGTCTTCTCGTTCGCGAGACCTTTCGTGACGTCACGATCACCGCGTCGCTCGTAGGCCTGTTCGCGCGGGCGGAGTTCGCTTTTGGGAAGTGGATGGCTCACGTCGACGCGGGCGGGCATCGCGGGACCTACTCCTTTCCGGCGGCCCGTATCCCCGGTTTGAGCGGGTGGGGAGCCGGCTTGGGCGGCGGGGTCGCTTACAGACTGCCCCTCACCGAGCGGTTTGCTCTCGCCCTTGATCTGGGGCTGGCGTGGTTGCCCGTTCCCGAGATGTCGGATGCTGACGGACAGAAGTATCGAGGGCGCGGGACACCCTTCATGGACTTCTCCGGAATCTCCGCTTCAATCAAGTTGACGTGGTTGGTTCCGGAAAGGAGCAACGAATGAGGAGGGCGTTTCTATCCCTGTTGGTGATCGGCGTAGTTTCGATCGGGGCTTTGTCCCAGGAGGTACCGGCCGGGTTCGGCGCAGGGTCGTTCGCCCGGATCGGCGTCGACGCGAGACCCCTAGCGATGGGGGGAACGGGCGTGGCCATCGCCACGGGACATCCCATTCCCTACTACAACCCTGCAAGACTCGTCGGTGCGGCGCCGTTCACGACGGGCGGGATGTACTCCGAGCCTTACGGTCAGGATCTCGGCGTTTCCTTCCAGTCGCTGAGCGCCATCGGCGGGTTTGGTGTGCAGACAGACTCGTCTGCAGGCATCGGCGCGGCCATTACCTGGATCCAGATGAAGATTGATGACATTCCGGTCTGGGACGAGGACGATCCGGGTCAAGTGACGCTGTTCACGGCGACGAGCTCGCTCTACTTGGCATCGGGCGCTGTCTGGGCTCTTCCGGACGTGGCGGTCGGCGTGACGGCGAAGGTCTATCGCGAACGCATCCTGGAGGGTCGAGGAAACGGTATCGGGTTCGACGTCGGCCTCCTGGCGTCCTTCGATCTGGAGGGGATTCCGGTGACGGCTGGAGTGAACGCGATGGACGTCGGGAGCACGAACGTTCGATGGCATGGAACGATCGGCGAACCTGACAACTTCGTGCCCTGGGTCAACAAGATCGGCGTGTCCGTGAGTCTGTTCGATGAGATGGTTCTGGTCGCGGGCGATTTCGACTGGGCGGTCGGACGTCCGGGCCGAGAGCAGAAGATTCACGTGGGAGTGGAAGCCAATCCGATCGGCCCTCTCTACGTGCGTGCCGGCTGGAGTGGCGACCTCGAAGGCTCCGACAGCAAGCTATCGGCCGGATTGGGCGTCGAATTCTTCGACTCGTTCCGGCTCGACTACGCCTACGTCCCGCCGCGCACGATCTTCGGAACCGGCCATTTCCTCTCGATTCATCTCTCCTTGCCGTTTTCGGGTGTAGAGTAGCTGCACCAGGCGGAAGGCCCGGTGGGCGCATGAAGACGCTCATCGGGCCTTCTTCATTTCACGTGGCGTGCCCTGTACGTGCGTCCCATGCGGAGACGCAGTTCCCTTTCCTGGATGACCAATAGTCCCCTCGAGAGTGACCCACATCGATTCGGTGAGTGTGATCCACGGTACCATGCTGAACGATGTGTGAGAGCATATTCGAGAAAGCGGAGGAGGCTTCGCAATGCTGAGACGATCCTGCCAACTCGCATTCCTTCTACTGAGTCTTGTTTGGGGGGTTTGCCTCGTCGTGCTGGGACAAGCAGTTCTGGATTTCACGTTCGAGCCGACGGTCCCTGGGGTCGGTGAGGAGGTCTGCTTCACAGCGATCGTCGTCACCGGAGATCCCAATTGGTTCGTGTTGTACGAATGGGACTACGACCAGAATGGCACCTACGACGCGACGGGACGTGAGGTTTGCCACGGCTTCCCGACCGACGGGACGAAAACGGTGACCCTCCGAGGGACGGACGATCGTGGTGGGTTCCATGTCGTTCAACACAACGTGCCCGTCACGAACGAAGATCCGACGGCGGAGTTCACGTATGCGCCGACGTTCCCGGCCGCCGGGACGCTGGTGTCGTTCGACGGAAGCCCGTCGACCGATCCTGACGGGGTCATCGTCAGCTACGAGTGGGACTTCGACAACAACGGGACGACGGATGGCACGGGGCTCACCGTGCGTCATGCGTTCGTGACGGCGGGGCAGCACCCGGTGACGTTGACGGTGACGGACAGCGGCGGAGCGACCGACTCTGTCCTTCACACGGTCTCCGTGCAGCCGATCCCTCCGAACGCGTGCTTCACATACGCCCCATTGGCCCCGACGGTTTACGACGTCGTCGACTTCAACGGTACCTGTTCCATCGATCCGGATGGAGGACCGATTGTCCTCTACAGCTGGTCGTTCGGCGACGGTCAGTTCGGCACGGGTCCCAATGTGGCACACCAGTTCGCCAACGGCGGGGTCTACGAGGTTTCCCTGACGGTCACGGACGACGATCAGCAGACGGGCACTGTGACCGTTACGGTGGTGGTCGGCGGACCGAGCGCTGCGTTCTCGTACACGCCGATCAGCCCAACGACGCGGAATCCGGTCCAGTTCTTCGACCAGTCGAGCGACCCCGGGGGCAACATCGCCTCGTGGAGCTGGGACTTCGACGATGGCGGCAACAGCAGCGCGCAGAACCCGCTCCACACCTTCGCGACGTCTGGCGCTTACGACGTGACCTTGACGGTGACCAGCGGAGGCGGAGCGACCTCCTCAGTGACGCGGAGGATTACCGCACGAAATGCGCCGCCGACGGCGAACTTCACCTTCAATCCGGCGACGCCCGATCTTGGCGAAATGGTGACGTTCTCGGCGGGCGGATCAAGCGACCCGGACGGTACGATCGTCTCGTACGAGTGGGACTTCAACAACGACGGCCTGACGGATGTCACCGGATCGACAGTGACACGTGCCTTCTCCGTAGTTGGAGCTCGGCCGGTGCGCCTGAGGGTGACGGACAACGAAGGGGCGCCGGCCTCCGTGACCAAGGTCGTTCCGGTCCAGGCAACGCCTCCGACGGCGTGCTTCACGTTCACGCCGGCGGATCCGAATACGGGTGCCGCGATCGCGTTCAGCGCTAGCTGCTCGACCGACCCGGACGGCACGATCATCCTGTACGAATGGGACTTCGACGACGATGGAGCGACGGACGCGACCGGCATGACCGTCACGCATTCGTACCCCACAGCCGGGGTCTATCCGGTCACGTTGACCGTGACGGACAACGATGGAGCCGTGGACGCAGAAACCGAAGGTGTTCCGGTCGCGGCAGGGGGGACGAGCGGGGACAACCAGCCCCCGGAGCCGGACTTCACGATCTCGTTCGCAGAAGGAGACGAGGCGAACATCGGTGAAGTCGTCACCTTCCTTTCCGACGGATCGAGTGACCCGGATGGCACGATTGAGTCCTACGAATGGGATTTCGACGACGACGGAACCTACGACGCGACGGGAACCACCGCGTCGCACGCGTACCACACCGGCGGGGCGAAGATCGTCACGCTCCGCGCGACCGACGACGACGGCGCGCGCGGATACAAGACGCGGGTCGTCTCGGTGGAATTTGTACGCCCGACGGCCGACTTCACGTTTGACCCCGCGCAGCCGAGGAACGGCGAGGTCGTGCAGTTCGACGCCAGCAACTCCTCCGACCGCGATGGCACCGTGGAGTTCTTCGAGTGGGACTTCGACGACGATGGGCGCACGGACGCGACGGGAATGACCGTGACGCATGTGTTCCAGTCGGGCGGGGCGATGCCGGTGACGCTGACCGTCATTGACGACGACGGCGTCTTCGACTTCACGACGCGCACGGTTCCAGTGACGGCGAACAACCCGCCGACGGCCGATTTCGACTTCGATCCGACAAGCCCGACGACATTGAGCGTTGTCACATTCGAGAGCCTGTCGACCGATCCCGACGGCGAGATCGTGGCCTATCTCTGGGACTTCGGAGACGGATCGTCGCCGACGTCGACGCAGACGCCGACGCATCGATTCACCGAAGCCGGAACATTCGGCGTCACGCTGGTAGTGACGGACGATGGCGGGGACACGGGAGAACGGACGAAGAGCGTGGTTGTCGCGCAACTCGACAACACGTCTCCCACGGCCAACTTCACGTTCGTGCTTGGGGTTGGGAATGCCGTCCAATTCACGGATGCGTCGACCGATCCAGACGGCGACATCCGAACGTGGGCATGGAACTTCGGTGACGGAACGACGAGCGATGTACAGAATCCGTCGCACCAGTTTGATTCGTTGGGAACGTACACAGTTACCTTGACGGTGACCGACTCACAAGGCTCGAGTGACGCGGAGTCGAAGCCGATCGGTGTGGGCGATGTGGAGATTCAGCTGTACGGGTATCCGAACCCGGCGGCGACCGAAGCGCGACTCGTCTACTTCCTGCCCGACGGGGCGACAAACGCGACGCTCCAGATCTTCGATCTCAGGGGGAGTCTGGTGATCGAAGAGGCACTCAACGCGGGCGGCTCCCCGTATCGATGGGACCTTCGCGATGACAATGCCACCGCCGTGGGCAACGGGCTGTACTTCGTGGTGGTGACCGCGACGAACGCGAACGGGCGAACGATCACGTCAGAGATCTTCCGGCTGTTGATCGCGCGCTCGCGATGAGGGAGGGAAAGACCGTGAAACGGACGATAGGTTGGATGGTGGTGGCCCTCCTCATCGGGGCAGGGCTCGGCGCATCGGCGCAGACGCCGACCACGGTGCTGGATATCGAGCCGGGCGTCGCCCAGCTCGGTGCGGGAGCAGCCGGCCTCTCGATCGTGGGCGGGGCTGAGACGTTGTATTACAACCCGGCGGCGCTGACTCAGCTTCCCGGAATCAGCTTCAGCTCGTTCTACGCCTCGTACTTCGGTCTAGCGAACTACTCGGCCTTCGCGCTGACCTTCCGAAACTTCGGGGTCGCGGCGCTTCTGCTCAACTCGGGGAGCATTCAAGGATACGATGGGGACGGAACGCAGACCGACGCTGTTGGCTTTGGGAACACGGCCTTCTTGTTCGGAGCCGGTCTCGCGCCAAGCGATCTGCCGTTCCTCCCCGATCTGCCGTTCGACTTCTCTCTCGGGGCCAAGATCAAGGCGATCACAGCCACGGTCGGTGACGAGGGAGGCTCCGGATTCGGCGTCGACTTGGGTATGTGGGCGTCGGTTCCCGACATGCGATTCGGATCGCTCGCGGTCTCGGAGATCGCCTTCGCCGTCACCGCGGTCAATCTGTTCGGGACGGTGAGCTACGATACGGTGCAGGAGAGCCTCCTGATGGACATCAAGCTCGGCGCGTCCGCGCTCTTTGTCGAAACCGTGCGCACGTCTCTCGACCTTCATTTGGGCGGATCGCTGCACTTCGGTCTGGCGTACTCGCCTGCCTCCACATTCACTTTGCGCTTGGGCCTCATTTCCAAGGGAGCGCTTTCGGTTACCGCCGGACTCGGAGTGAACGTCGAGGGATTCCTGATCGACTATGCGTTCGTCTCGCACACGCTTGGGGCGTCCCATCGCGTGTCGCTGACCCTAGATTTCTCCGCCCTCGATATTGGGGCACTGAGCCGTTCGTTGAGCAGGCTCCTTCCGTAGACCCAGAAGGTAGCGTGGCCTTCCTTCCGATGAGGAAGGGAACCCAGAAGGGGAGCGACAGGATCGCTCCCCTTTCTTTGTTCCTCGAGGGTTGACCGCTAGGCTGCTAGGCCCCAGTCCGCGGCCAGGTCTCCGAAACGGTCCTCGGCGATTGCGCTGCGGATGTCGCGCATCATTCTCACGAGGAAGCGCAGATTGTGGATCGTTGCCAACCGGTGAAACGAGACCTCCCCCGCTCGGCAGAGGTGCCGAAGATACGCGCGAGAATGGCTGCGGCAGGTTGGGCAGTCGCACGAACTGTCGATCGGGCGGTCGTCGATCTTGAATCGTGCGTTCCTCAGGTTGATCCGGAAGCGAGGAGCCTCTTTGAGGAAGACGGTCCCGT
>JBARQW010000177.1:0-5713 GCA_049643905.1 Bipolaricaulia bacterium | reverse complement strand
ATGATAAGAGACAGGCACACTGGACCCAAACGAAGCGCTTGATGGCAATCCCTCCTCGTAAGTAGGGCGAGGGGGGCTCCCGCTCCGGAGGAGCCCCCTTCGCGTAGAACTAGCTGCAGTCCTCGTCGTGTGTGTCGGTGTTGTTCCCTTCCTCGCACTCGTCGACATCCCCATCGGGATCAACGACCGCTGAGAGCGAGATGACGAGGTCTTCACACGTTCGTCCGGTGCCACTGAAGCTGAACCAGAAAGTGGCTTCCTCGCCAGAACTTAGTCCTGGGACGTCCGCCGTCAGCCCTCCGGGCAAGAAGTAGAGTCCGTCCGTGATGCCAGGGCTCGAGGCAGCGCCGATGTTCTTCACCGTGACTTTGGCTCGTCCGTGGTACTCGGCCATCTGCCCGACGGCGATCTCATCACAGGAGCAGGTCACCAGGCTGATCGCGACCGTCAAGTCGGGGCACTTGCCGCCGTCATCGGGCGGACAGACGACCGATGAGCAGTCCGTCGCCGGGCCCTGGAAGACTCCGCCTACAGCCTCCGCGCATTCAGCAGCTGTCAGGTTCAGACAAGTGCCGTCTCTCGGGAAGCAGCAGGCGCCGCGATCGTCGTCGGGGACGTCTCGGCAGCACTCCTCGAAGATGACGGTGTTGTTGTCCTCATCGCACTCGGTGATTGCGTGGCTCGAGTCTGCGACGACGCGGACCTCGATCGGACACGGCGGATCGGGCACCTCGGCGGCAGGGATGATGAAGACAAGCGGTGGGAGGGCGATGGCGTTGGCCGCACCAGGGTTGAATGGCAGCATCGAACCGACGATGTTGAATCCCGTGACGCCACTGGTCCCTGGAGCGAAGGCGACGACGGTGAACCCCGTCGTGATCGGTTGCGTTCCGATGTTCTCGATCACGGACGGCCAGACGGTGATCTGGACGGAGCCGTCGTCCAGCATCACGCAGCTGTGATCCTTGACGAGGAGTTCGATGTCGGGGCAATCCTCAGGGTCGAACCTCGATGGGCCGGTCGTGCGGACACCGCCGATCGGATCTTCGAGAGTGAGGCCCCAGACACAGCCACGAACGCTCCCGCTGACCCACGCGTCCACGGTCGGGCCGGGAACGAGAACCATGAACACGGCCGTCTGACCTGGCATGAACCCGCAGCTTCCCCACGGTGCCCGCCAACTCCACGTGAACGGGGTCTCCATGAACGTCCAGAGCATTGGGCCGGACTCGGCGATAGCGCTGAAACCGTTGTTGTTGACCGAGAACTGGCAGACACCGCACCCGTTCCAGAGGAAGTCGATGTTGGTGACTTCCCAGACGTAGATGTCGTAGTCTCCCTCGCGCACGACGCATTCCTCGACCCTGATCGAGCCGTAGCGCGTGTGGTTGATCGTCTCGTGGTAGGCAATCGCGTCGCTGGGGCAGGTGTAGTGCATGCTGTTGAAGTCGGGCGTCTCGATCGGCGAGAGGGCCAACATGAACTCGACCGGCGTCCATCCCATCCGATAGTCGAACAGGAGGCGCTCGTCGGTCGTCGCGACGGTTTCGAGGACTCTGCCTTGGACGCCGGGCTCGAAGCGGTCCTCTTCGGCCCAGGCGAGGTCGACCGGCGTGTACCCCTCTGGGGTCTCTTCGTACAAGTACGAGCGTCCGGCGAGGTAGGTGTTCCGATCCTCCGTCTCCATAAGGCCGACGATCACGCCCTCGGCGGTCTCCAACTCGTGCTCGTAGCCCTCGAGCGTCGGCTCGCCCATCAGGCGCAGCTCGATTCCCGGGATTGCGTCCGGTGCGAACTGCGCCGTCCCCTCGGCGGCGAACTCGGCCGGGAAGCCGGCGTCGTAGATCTTCAGGACAAACTCACCGGGATACAGGTCGGCGACGTAGCGCGCCAGACCGATCACCAGTCTCGCGTCGTTCGTCCCGATCGGGCTCTCCGCTTCCATCAGCCCGGTGCCGAAGATGTCGGCGAGCTCGATCGTGTCGAGTTCGTCGATCTCACCGTCTCCATTGAAATCCATCAGGAATTCCCAGATGCTGTTCTCGTGGAACCAGGCAAGAATGGTCGCGGCCTCAATGGGACCTGTCCACCGCGGCGACCATGTGGGTTTGCTCTCCTGACTGATCAAGTGGAGGTCGCTCCGGATGTACCCTTGGATCTCCTCCACCTCCGTCTGCGCAGCGATCGACCAGCCAATCGTGGCGAGAAGAATCGCCAGACCGAGTAGTGCGAGCGTGTTCCGCTTCATCTTGACTACCTCCTCTGCGGATGATGCCGTGAGTTCCGTCGGGCATGAGCGCGCCGTTTCGTGGTGATGAGTTCCGCTATTGGCTCCATCTCATCCAGTATAGGCGTCAGGGCATCTCCGACAAGAAGTACCCGCGGCTCGGAGAGGCGTGTCGAGCGCGAGGCTGGAGGGTAGGATCGTGCTTGGTCTGCCGCGTCAGCCAGACTTCAGGATCGAGGCAAGACCCAAGCGAACGAGGAGGAGCACGGACGATGGAGAAAATCGGCGGCGAGTTCATGGAGAAAACGCGCTATCGCCACCTCGAGCCTTCGGCTCAAGAGCGAGGCCTCACACAGCCTCCGTTGCAGGTGGCGCTGGCTGAAGAAAGCGAGCGAATTGGGCTTCCGAAGCTTGACGGGATCTCACTTGGCGAGATCGAGCTCCGAGCTGCGATCGAGGCGCGCAGAAGTCTGCGGGAGTACGCCGAAATCCCTCTCAGGCTGGAGGAGCTCTCGTTCCTCCTCTGGTGCACGCAGGGCGTACGAGACCACGTCTCGGAACGTGCGACCTTCAGGACGGTACCGTCGGCAGGGGCGCGACACCCGTTCGAAACGGTGATCCTTGCGAACCGCGTCGATGGACTGGAGCCGGCGCTCTATCAGTACCTCGCGCTTGACCACTGCCTGATCGGGATCCCGTCTTCGCACGGTGCCGCTGAACGACTCACTGCGGCGTGCTTGGGACAAGGGATGATCTCAACGAGCGCGGCCACGTTCGTCTGGATCGCGGATTCCGTGCGCATGACGTGGCGGTATGGAGAACGCGGATACCGGTATCTGCACCTGGATGCAGGCCACGTCTGTCAGAATCTGTACTTGGCATCAGAGGCGATTCACGGGGGGACATGTGCGATCGGCGCATTCGACGACGACCAGGTGAACGACCTTCTCGGACTCGACGGAAGGGAGCGCTTTGCAGTTTATCTTGCGACGGTCGGGAAGCGGGCTCCGAGAGGTTGAGAAAACGGCCTCTTCCGAGCTTGCCCCGAGCCCCGGCAGTCCTTTGGGCTAGCGGCAGCCTCCGCCTGACCCGCCTGCTCCGCCGTTGTTGTGGACGTTGATGGTGTGGACGAGTGAAGCGGTCGCCCCTGCGTCGTCCTCGATCGTGAGTCTCACGGTGAGGATGGCGATTTCGGTATAGACGTGGCTGACGCGTGCTCCTCGCATGCTCTCCCCATCGCCGAATTCCCACACGAAGTCGACCAGTCTTCCGTCCGGGTCGAGCGAGCCGGACGCGTCGAGCTGAACACGCTCTCCGATGACGGGCGAGTCGCTCGACAGCCTGAGGCTCGGAACCGGCGGCGTGTTCTCGACCGTGATCGTCACCGACGCCCCATCCGTCTCTCCGTCCGTGTCGGTCACGGTCAGGCGCACGAGGTAGCTTCCGGGATGGTCGTAGCGGTGATTGACGGTTCCTCCGGCGGTCGAGGACTCAGACGCTCCATCGCCGAAGTCCCAGGAGGTCCCGACGATTCCAGCATCATCGTAGGATTGGCCCGCATCCAGGTGGACGATGAGCGGCGCGCGGCCGGTGATCGGTGAAGCCGAAATGACGGCGGTCGGCGGCGTGACACCGAGGAGACCGTTCAAGGTGGCGCAGCCGGCGAGCAGGAACAGGCACGCGATCGCGGCAAGCGTTGCTCTTGTTCTCACAGCATTCCTCCCGGTGGCGTAGGATGGTTCATCAACATCGTGGCCCATCATCGAGGGATGGACGCGTTCGCGCGCCCGGACGTGACGTGATACGCCTCACTTCGCTGGGTGAGACACGGGTGACGTTTCGAGGTTCACTTTGGGAGGTCTGCAAACAGGTTGTTGAGAGACTCCGCGAGTGTCGGATGAGCGAAAACCCCGTCGCGTAGGGCTGTATATGGAAGGTCGCCCATCATCGCGACCTGGATCACGGTCATCAGCTCTCCGCCTTCCAGGCCGAAGACGGCGGCGCCGAGGATTCTGTCGGTCTCGGCGTGGACGATCGCTTTGATCATCCCGCGCGACTCGGCAACCTCTATGGCGCGCGCAACATACGCCATCGGCATCGTCGCAACGTGGTGGGGGATCCCCGCTGCGCGGGCCTCTCGCTCGGAAAGGCCGATTCGTCCGAGTTGGGGATCCACGAACACAGCGTAGGGTACGAGGCGATCGCGGATGCTCGCGCTCCCGCCGTCGAGCAGATTCGCGCGGGCGACCCGGTAATCGTCGTAGGAGATGTGCGTGAATGCCGGCCCTCCCTTCACGTCGCCGAGTGCATAGATTCCGGGCACGTTCGTCTTCAGTCGGTCGTTGACGATGATGTAGCCGCGTTCGTCCGTCCGGACACCGGCAATCTCGAGGTTCAGGCTGTCGGTGTTCGGTTGCCGACCGGCCGCCATTAGGAGGTGGCTTCCGCAGATTGCACGTTCACTCCCAGTGTTCCGAATCACGAGTTCGACGCCATTGACGCCGTGCGGGGCGACCTCGACCGCCTCGGCACCAAGTTCGACCTCGATCCCTTCCTCCATGAGCACATCGGCGACGAGTTTCGCGATGTCCGGGTCCTCGCGTGGAAGCAGCTGATCGCGACGCTGGACGATCGTCACACGCGCCCCGAAGCGGCGAAACATCTGTGCGAACTCTACGCCGACGTATCCCCCTCCGAGGACGATCAAGTGCTCGGGAACGTCTCCTAGTTCCATGATGCTCGTGGAATCGAGAGGAGTGATCCGGCCGATTCCGGCAAGGTCTGGCCGGCGAGGGCGCGTTCCGACGTTGAGGAAGACCATCGGCGCCTCGACCAGGCGAGTCGACCCGTCAGCGTCACGTACTTCGATCCGATCGGTGGCGACGAAGCGGCCCTCGCCTCTCAAGAGGTCGAGGTTCTCGGCCTCCGCCAGGCGGCGTTCGCTTCCAGCGCGAAAGCTCGCAACGATTCCGCGCTTTCGTGCCCTGACCCTTTCGAGGTCGACGGTGGCGCCGCTGCATGAGATCCCGTAGTCCCCGGCTCTCGACACGAGGTGAGCGATTCGCGCACTGGCGATCATCGTCTTGGTCGGAGTGCAGCCCTCGTTGATGCACGTCCCGCCCACGTGATCGCGTTCGACCAGCGCTGTCCTTCTCCCTGCGGCTGCGAGCGCCAGAGCAAGAGGGGTACCCGCCTGACCGGACCCGATGATGATCGCCTCATAGCGATCGGGTGAGCCATCAACCATCGTGTCGCCTCCTTCTCTTTCCACAGGCACTGTACGTGCCAATCGCGGATCGGGACAAGAGCCCGTCGCCCCCGTTGTTTTCCGCTAGAGAACGATGGCCGCGATGCCGCGGGCGAGCAAAGCGATGATGAGGGCGATCGCGGTTGTTGCAGCAACAACGAGGGCCGTTTGGCTCCATCCGAGTTCGCGCTTCAAGACGGCGAGCGTGGCGACGCAGGGGATGTAGAACATGACGAACA
>JBARQW010000176.1:0-2218 GCA_049643905.1 Bipolaricaulia bacterium | reverse complement strand
CGTGATCTCCTCGACGCAGGGTAGGAGCCACATGAGCAAGGCACACCGGCCACGTCTCGGATTCATCGGCCTCGGCATCGTCGGCACGGCACTCGCCCGAGGGCTCGCGGATGCAGGCTTCGAAGTGGCCGCCGTGTCCAGCCGGAATCAAGAGCATGTAGCCCGAGCGATCGCGAGCGTCCCGGGCGCTCGAAGCGCCAAGGAGCCCCAGGGAGTTGTCGATATAGCCGACACGATCTTCCTCACCGTCTCAGACGACGCGGTCGGCGAAGTCGCAAATTCGCTTCGTTGGGGGGCCGGGAAGCGCGCCGTCCACTGCTCCGGCACGTCGTCGATCGACCTCCTCGACGGCCCCAGAGAGCAGGGCGCCGCGGTCGGTGCCTTCCATCCGCTGCAGACGCTCGCCAGCCTGGAGCAGGCGGAGAAGAACCTACCCGGCTCCGCGTTCGTCATCGAGGCATCCGACAAGGACCTGGAAGCATCGCTGTCTTCGATGGCGCGGGCGCTCGGCGGACAACCGCTGGTCCTGCACGGTGACAAGGCTCTCTACCACGCGAGTGCCGTCATCGCCTGCAACTACTTGGTCACGCTCCTCGACGCCGCGGCCGGTCTGTGGGAGCACCTCGGCCTCACCAAGGAGGAGGGCCTGCGTGCCCTGCTTCCGCTGGTACGGGGGACGCTCGAGAACCTCGAGTCGGTCGGCCTGCCGCAGGCGCTGACCGGGCCGATTGCCAGAGGCGATGTCGGTACCGTCGACCGGAACTTGAAAGCCTTGAGCGAACTGGCGCCCGATCTCGTTCCGCTGTACAACGAGCTCGCTCGGAGAACGATTCCGATCGCCCGGGCCAAAGGCACGCTCAGTGAGGCCGCCGCGAAGCGGCTGCTCGAACGCCTGGAACAGAGGTGAGTCGCGATGCGCGTCACGATTACTGACATCCGGAAGAAGAAAGAGAAGAAAGAGCGGTTCGCCGCCATCACCGCATACGATGTCGTCACCGCGCGGCTCGTCGACGAAGCCGGCATCCCGCTCATCCTCGTCGGCGACAGCCTCGGGATGGTCGTCCTAGGCTACGACAGCACGATCCCCGTAACGCTCGATGACATCATCCATCACACCCGCGCGGTGGTTCGCGGAAGCCGGCGGGCCCTCATCGTCGCCGATCTTCCGTTCATGACCTACCACAAGTCGGCCGAGCAGGCGCTGGAGAGCGCAGGCCGTTGTCTTCAGGAAGGCGGCGCCCAGGCGGTCAAACTCGAGGGCGGTCGAGCGGTCGCCGCGACTGTCGCCCGCGTGACAGAGGCGGGCATCCCCGTGATGGGACATCTCGGCCTGACGCCGCAATCGATCCATCAGCTCGGCGGCTTCCGTGCTCAGGGCAAGGACGTCGAGCGGGCCCGCGAACTCCTCAACGACGCCCTGGCCCTCCAAGAGGCGGGCGCCTTCGCCATCGTGCTTGAGTGTGTCCCTGCTGAGCTTTCGAAGCTCATCACCGAGCGTCTGGCCATTCCGACCGTCGGGATCGGTGCCGGCCCGCACTGCGACGCGGAGATTCAGGTGGTCAGCGACACGCTGGGGTGGTTCTCCGACTTCGTCCCGAAGCACGCGCGGCAGTTCGCCAAGCTCGCGGAGGCGGCGGGAGTCGCCCTTCGCGAGTACGTCGAGGAAGTCGAAGCGGGGGCCTTCCCGACCGACAAGGAGTCGGTCTCGGTCTCCGAGGATGTGATCCGCGCTCTCGAGGAGGCGGACAGCTAGCGATGGACGTCGCGACGACGATCGCCGCCTATCGAGCGTTGCGGGCGGAGCTGCCGGAGCCGGTCGGCTTCGTTCCGACGATGGGTTTCTTGCACGAGGGGCACCTGTCGCTCGTCCGAGAAGCGCGGAAGCGAAGCGCGTCCGCCGTCGCCAGCGTCTTCGTCAATCCGTCGCAGTTCGCGCCCTCGGAGGACCTGGCGGCGTATCCGCGCGACCTCGAACGCGACCTGAGCTTGCTCGAGGCCGAGGGCGTCGACCTCGTCTTCGTCCCGACGGCAGACGAGATGTACCCCGAGGCGTTCGACTCTTGGGTCGCCGTCGAGAACCTGACGAAGCGGCTCGAAGGCGCCCAACGCCCAACGCACTTCCGGGGTGTGGCGACCGTCGTCGCGAAACTGTTCAACGTCATCGAGCCGCAGATCGCCGTCTTCGGGCAGAAGGACGCCCAGCAGGCCCTCGTCATCC
>JBARQW010000175.1:0-3315 GCA_049643905.1 Bipolaricaulia bacterium | reverse complement strand
CGTTCGTGATGATCCCGTGAATCCGCGCGGCGTCCTTGATGTGTTCGCGGAGAGCGTTGATCCCGTTGAACGTCTGGATCACGGCATCCAGAGCGTTGATCCCCTTCTCCGGCCAGGCAGACGCGTGCGACGGCTTGCCGTGGAACTCGATCTTCACCTCGGTGATCGCCAGACTCCCTCGACCGACGACGGTGTAGGGCGCCGGGTGAAACATCATCGCCGCATCGACACCATCGAACAGCCCGGCGTCGATCATCATCACCTTCCCGCCGCCGCCCTCCTCGGCCGGCGTGCCGAAGAAGATCAGTTCGCCAGCCAACTCGGACTTGATCGCTCCGACGGCCAGAGCGGCCCCGAGTGCGCCGGCGGCGATCAAGTTGTGTCCGCAAGCGTGGCCGATCTCAGGAAGCGCGTCGTACTCGCCGAGGATCGCGACCGTCGGTCCGTCGCCGGCAGACGGGTGAACGGCCCGGATTGCGGTCGGAAGATCTGCGACGCCTTGCTCGACCTCGAATCCGGCCTCTCGCAGCGCATCGGCGAGGAGCGCGGAGGCGCGAACCTCCTCGAACTTGAGCTCCGGATGATTAAACAAGTCCTGACTGATCTCGCGCAGCTTCCCTTCCAGGCGATCGACCTCCGCACACACACGCTCCTTCCAATCGCTCATCGGTCCTCCTTAGCGAACCTGTGTCTCTAGCGAAACGCCTCGCGAAGCGTTGCCTCGACCAGACAGTCGAGCGCGTCGAACCAAGGGATCGGCATCCGTTCCCCATCGAGAAGCGAAATCTCGGTGCACCCTGCGATGACTGCCTCCGCTCCTCGATCTCGAAGGTCTGCAACGACTGCGGCGATCGCGGACTCGACCTCGCCGAGGCCACGCATCGCCTTGACCGCCTCGATCGCCCGGCCCACCGTTCGTTGCGCGTCTTCTTCGGGGACGATCAGAACGATCCCACGCATCGCAAGTGCTCGCTGGTAGATCTCCGAGCGAATCGTCCCGCTCGTCGCCAGGAGGCCGACTGCTTCGTCGTCGATCCGCGAGGCCGTCTCCTCCACCATATCAAGTACGAGGGCGGTGACACCACGGCGGATCGCGTCCAAGTAGACGTGGGCGGTATTGCATGGCATCGTGAGAACCTCGGCTCCGGCCGACACCAATCCCTTGGCCATCTTCACGAGCGCTGGCTCGGGACTCGGACCGCCGTGGAGGATTGCCTTCGTGCGATCCGGAATGCCCGGATCGTTGTCTATCAGGATGTGGAGATGGCTCTGATCGATCGTTGCCGGCGTCGCGGCGACGAGGCGTCGGAAAAACTCGACCGTCGCCGCAGGCCCCATCCCCCCAAGAATTCCGACCACCCTCTGTGCGCCCATGCTCGTCTGGCAGACAGAGTACGGGGCTGACCGGGTCGTCGCAATGAGGACGCGAGCCGCCCTCCGCCTCAGGATACGCCGAGTCTCGGCATCCTCACTCGGCGAGGCGGAGCCGTCACGTCCGATGGAGCGTCGCCTCGGCGAAGCCGTGGGGATTGACTCGTTCTTCGCGAGGCCGCGGCTGCGCGGTGAGGCTTTCCAGGTTCCGGACCCACAAAAGATCAGTGGAGAGGCGCTGGGCCCCTCCACCGACCACGCACCGGGTGGTGCTAGCTGTCTGCTTCAACATGATGACACATGACCCAGTAATGGAAGGGGACGCGCGACCCGTAACGAGCGGACATCTATCCCAAACCCTCCTGACAATGGGAGTCAGCGGGGAGGCGCAAGGCAACAGAAAGCCCTAACATGACGATCGATCGGTGTCTTCAGCGATCATATGCCGAGAGCACTCAACCGCCGATCGATCACGCCGGCGGTCCCCGCCGAGGTCGTCCCCGCCGCCGTGGCCCACGCACCATGCTGTTCGCCGGCACGATTCGCTTCCCGAACGACCGCCTCGTACGTTCCCGCCAGCGAGCCGCAGCCGAGCGCGCCGGCCAGCCGGAGGAGCACCTCCCACGACTCGAGTTCGAGTGGACCTTCAACCGCCATCGACACAGACGTCCGCCCATGGACGTTCGACACGTGGCCGCGCGTTTCGTACGGAAGGCGCATCGGGAACACGACGTGCGCCCGCTCGGTCGTGGCGTTCGCGATCGGACTGACGGAAATGAGAACATCGACGCCCAACAGCCGCTGTCGCCCGGCGGGCAGGGCGACCGGATCAGCCCCGACGGTCAACCAGACGCGCGGCGCCACGCGGAACTCCTCGGTGAAGCCCAGTCGCCGCAAGCCGATCGCGTTGGCCGTCGCTGGAATCGCGACGAGCCGCCACGTCGGCCGTCGTGAGAGCAACGCGGCGACCTCCTGCAAGACGGCCTCCCCGATCGTCTGCTCTTCAATCACGATCAACGGGGTACGCGCTGAGGCCGCCCACGACGCAACGGACCCCACCGCCGTGGAGCCAACGGAGCCTTCATCCAGGCTCTTCAGAAGCGCCGGCAGTTCCGAAGAATCGAGCTTGACGGTCGCGTCCGGAACCCCGCTCCCAATGCTGATGAGACGCGTTCCCTCTCGCATGGCTCGCCGAAGGATCGCGTGGATCGCCACCCCCTCACACGAGCGGGTTCCACCGATGAACACGATCAGATCTGCCGAATGCAGGTCCTCGATCGTCGCCATCCGATCCGCATCGATGGCGATCTTCGGCGGACAAGCCGCGACATCGAACGTCGGTGCGTTCCCACCCATCTCCGCCGCGATGCGCGAGACGAGCCATCCCTCTTCGTCGGTAAGGAGGCCCGTCCCGAAGACATTCGCGCTCCCTTGCACAGACCCGATGAGCCGCGCGGCCTCTTGCTCCGCCTCGTCCCACGAGACCTCGACCTGAGAACTTCCCCGCCGGATCATCGGCCGTACGATGCGCCGTGTCGTCGACAACGCGTGCCATCCGTATCGCCCTCGCGCGCACAGAACGCTCTGCCCGTCTGCTGGAACGGTTCTCATGTACGCGCCATTCAAGGTCAGAACGTAGATCTCGCACCCCAGACCACACAGCATGCACGTCGTCGTCACTCCATGAAGATCGAGCGGAACCTGCTTCTCCAAGACGGACCGGTCGTACAACGCCCCGGTCGGGCAGGTGTCGACACACGCCCCGCACGACACGCAGGCGGAGTCCTGCCACGCGCGGTTGAACGGCGCCTGGACCTCCGCATCAATGCCCCGCCCCGCGAAATCGATCGCGGCCACACCGCAAACGTCCGAACACACGCGGACGCACCGCCCGCACGAGATGCACTTGCCGACCTTTCGCACGATGAACGGATGGCGTTCGTC
>JBARQW010000174.1:0-22837 GCA_049643905.1 Bipolaricaulia bacterium | reverse complement strand
GCTCGCCGAGCGACTTCGTCAGAACGCCGACGTCGGCACCAAGTGGGCCTTCTCGGTGCGCTAGGCTCGCGCAAACAGGCAGCGCATTTGGCGGTGAAGGACGATTGTTGGCTCGGACTTCTCGACGCGTCAAAGTCACAGGGCCCGATGAGTCTTGTCATCTCGTCGGGCCCTGGCAAGAAGGTAAGCTCTTGTACGTTCCGAACTCTATCCCCCAGGCATGAATGACGAGTGAAGAGAACTTGAAGCGACTGTGTTCCTCTCGGTCGAACAAGACCGGACCGTCATGCGCCGGAAAGTAGCTATGCTAGGGCATTCGAAATGCTTCCACGCGTGCATTTCTGCAACATTCAGGAGCACCGGCCGGCCCCGTAGCCACTTCGGTGATCTGTTTGCCGGTATCCTGCCTCCATGAACGAAGGAGGCTCCGTGAACGCAGAAGGTTTCCCTGGCGGAAGCCTTCGCACGCAAGTGGCTACCACGATCCGCTGGGGCATCCTCGGAACTGGGAAGATAGCCCGCCGCCTGGCCGCGGCTGTGCAGAGTCTTCCGGACGCCGAGCTGATCGCGGTCGGGTCGAGATCCCGCGAGAAGGCGGAGGCGTTCGGCGGCGAGTACGACGTTCCCCTGCGCTTCAGTTCGTACGAGGATCTCGTCGCCACTTCGGATGTCGACATCGTCTACGTCGCAACGCCGCACGTCTTCCATGCGCGCGACGCAACGCTCGCATTGCGTGCCGGCAAACACGTGCTGTGCGAGAAGCCGCTGACTGTCAATGCACGCGAAGCCGAAGATCTCATCGCCTTCGCTCGCTCCGAGCGCCTCTTCCTGATGGAGGCGATGTGGACGCGCTTCGTTCCCGCAATCGTCAAGCTTCGAGAATGGGTCGATGCAGGAACGATCGGCGAGGTTCGCCTCCTTAGCGCCAACATCGGGAAGCACCACCCGTACGATCCTCGGAGCCGGCTCTTCAGCCCCGAACTCGCCGGCGGCGCGCTTCTCGATGTCGGCGTCTATCCCGTGTCGCTCGCATCGATGCTCTTGGGCAAACCGTCCGACGTCTCCGGCGTGATGGACCGCGCCCAAAACGGTGTCGACGCGCAGTGCGCCGTCTCGCTCTCTCATCCGAGCGGTGCGCTCGCTGCCTTCGTCGCGACCCTCTCGTGCGACACGCCACGTGACGGGATCGTCATCGGCTCCGAAGGCTGGATCCGGGTTCATTCACCGATCACGCATCCTGAAGTGCTAACGCGAGGAAGCCTCAATGGCGGCGAAGAGACCGTTCAGCTCCCCCATCTGGGGAACGGCTACGCGCACGAGGCGATCGAAGTGATGGAGTGCCTCCGCAGTGGCCGCCTCGAGAGCGAGACCATGCCACTCGCCGAATCGCTCTCCATCATGCAGACCCTCGACGCGATCAGGGATCTGTGGGATCTTCGGTATCCTGCTGATGGAACGTCGGCCGGCGAATCCTGACTGACCCTGGGATTCGCCCACGTGCAGGACCTCCTTGCGAGGACCTTTGCACGCACCTGACGCAAGGTCAGGATTGTGCGTGCACGAGCTGCGCTCGTGCTACTCGTAGAGCCTGAAGACGCTTGATCGGACGCGCGCTCCTGTCGATGATGGGCTCGACCGAACGGAGAGACACGAGGAGGGGACGCGATGAACTGGAAGCTGCTGCTGGTTCTTGGCTTTGCATGCGTTGCGCTGGCGATGTCGGGGCTGCTCCACGGAATAGCCGATGACGACAGACTCGAACTGACGATCCTGCACACGAACGACCTGCACGCACACTACGATTCGTTCGAGCCGTGGGGTGAGGTGGTTCAAGGCGGCGTGGCGCGTCTGAAGACCCGGGTCGATGAGATCCGGGACGATAAGGACAACGTCCTTCTCCTCGACGCAGGCGATCAGTTCCAGGGGACCCTCTTCTTCACCGTAGGGGGATCAGGAGTCGTCTCTGATGTCATGAACGGACTCGGCTACGACGCGATGTGCCTCGGCAATCACGAGTTCGACAGTGGTCCAGCGGAGCTCGCCGCGTTCATCGAGGAGGCCGGCTTCCCGGTCCTCTCGGCGAACACGGCCGCGTCGGCCGACGCTGATCTGTCGGATCTGATCCTGCCCTACGAGATCCTCGACTTCGACGGTGAGCCGGTCGCGGTGCGCGGCCTGACGGCCGAGCACACGGCCATCGCCTCCAGCCCGGGGCCGAACGTCCGGTTCCTCGATGCAATCGAGACCGCGCAGCGAGTCGTCGACGAGCTCGAGGCAGAGGGCGTAGACGTCATCATCGCGCTCACGCACCTGGGCATCGGGCGCGATCTCGAGCTGGCGGAGAGCGTCTCCGGCATTGACGTCATCGTCGGCGGACACAGCCACAGTCTGATCGAGGAGTACCCCATCGTTGCTTGGTCCACGTCCGGCGAGCCGGTCCTCATCGTCACCGCCCACGAGTGGGGCAAGCGGCTCGGGCGACTCGACGTGTCCTTCACCGAGGACGGCCTCGTCGGCGTGTTCAGCGGGGGGCCGATCTTCATCGATGAGTCGATCCCCGAGGACGAAGGAATGCTGGAGCTGCTTGACGAATACCGTCCGGCAATCGAAGCGTTGATGACACATGTCGTCGGGGCGACCAACGTGGATCTCAACGGCGCCCGCGAGGACATCCGCGTTCGCGAGACGAACCTCGGGAATCTCATCTGCGACGCCATGCTCTGGAAGGCCCGCTCTCTGGGCGCGACGATCGCCATCCAGAACGGCGGCGGCATCCGCGCCTCGATACCGATGGGCGACATCGCGATGGGACAGGTCCTCGAGGTCCTCCCATACGGAAATCAGCTCAGTGTGTTATCGCTCACGGGTGACCAGCTGATCGCGGCCCTCGAGAACGGCGTCAGCGGCGTCGAGGACGGGGCAGGCAGCTTCCCGCACGTCGGCGGCATGCACTACACGTTTGATCCTGCCCGTGAACCTGGCTCCCGAGTCGTGAGTGTCGAGATCCAAGACGCCGCAGCCGGAAGCTACACCCCCCTCGATCTCATCGCGACCTACACCCTCGCCACCAACAACTACCTCGCCGGAGGCGGCGACGGGTTCAGCGTCTTCGCCGACGCCGCAGATCGTTATGACACTGGCTGGCTCCTGTCAGATGCACTGGCGGAATACTTGGCTGAGGGCGATTCGGTCTCACCGGCCGTCGAGGGCCGAGTCACCGAGGCCGAGTAGTCTTGGAAGGCGCGCACGAATCCTGACGCAGGGTCAGGACTGTGCGTTTCGGCGAGCTAGCGCTCGCCAGCGCGTGGGTCCTGAAGCAAGGTCAGGACTGTGCGTACACGAGCTTCGCTCGTGGTCGAGAGAGCATTCGTTCGCAGCACGACGGCCGTCTAACCGGAATCGTCGCGAGAACATCGGGAGTCGAGGAGGAACGATGGAGTATCGACAGCTAGGACGAGCCGGAGTTCGCGTCTCGACGCTCTGCTTCGGGACGATGTCGTTCGGCGGCATCGCCGACGAGGCAACCTCGGAAGCGATGTACCGACGCTGCCGGGAGGCGGGCATCAACTTCTTCGATTGCGCCAACGTCTACGCCGCCGGACGATCGGAAGAGATTCTCGGCAAGCTGATCGCCGACGAACGTGAACAGCTCGTCATCACCTCGAAGGTTGGCTTCCCGATGGGCGAGGGAATCAACGATCAGGGGTTATCGCGGCGACACATCCTCGCGTCAGTCGAGGCGAGTCTGAAGCGGCTCGGCACCGACCGACTCGACATCCTGTTCTTGCACCGGTTCGACCCGACCACTCCCATCGACGAGACGCTTCACGCGCTAGATCTCCTGGTCCGTCAGGGGAAGGTCCTCCACACAGGGGCGAGCAACTGGGCGGCGTGGCAGATCGCAACAGGTCTCGGGATCTCCGCGCTCCACGAACTGCCCGCCTTCTCGTGCATCCAACCCATGTACAACCTGGCCAAGCGGCAGGCTGAGGTCGAGATTCTTCCACTGGCTCACGCGCAGCAGCTGGGCGCGATTACCTACAGCCCACTCGGCGGAGGCCTGCTGACCGGGAAATACAGCGTGGGGGTGCGCCCTGATCGCGGTCGCCTGGTCGAGAACGACATGTACCGCGCGCGCTACGCCGACGACGTGTACTACGAGACGGCGGAACGGTTCGCAGCGTACGCGGCGGAGCATGGGACCCATCCTGTAACGTTGGCCATCGCCTGGGTCGCTCGCCATCCCGCCGTGACAGCCCCGATCATTGGCGCGCGTAGCGTAGAACAGCTCAAACCATCACTCGCCGCCGCCGACTTCGCGATGGACGACGAGACCTACGCTCAAGTTGCGGCCCTCTCCCCAGCGCCTCCTCCGGCCACAGATCGAAGCGAGGAACAGGCCGGCTTCGCCTACAAAGGCAGCGAGGACCGATACCGGTAGGACGTGCGGCTTGACGGCCACTGTGGGCTAGCATCCCCGGACTCCGACTGCCCTGCTGATCGCGCGGCCCGCGTATCCTCCTTTCTTCTCTTACCTCGTGAATTCTGTTGCTCGGGAATCGCAAACGCGCTATGCTGAGTTCTCTTCACGGAGCGCTACCTACAGATCCCACCGTTAAGGGAGGGAGGACGCATGCCAACTCGACTGGACAAGCTGCATCTCACTCGAATCGCTCTGCTGTTTTTGCTCATCGGAGTGGCCTTGGTCGCCTGGACAGGGCTCGCGCAGACGTTGAGCGGCGACTGGACGACGGACGACGGATCGGTGTATGAGGATGCTCCCGCGGAGTCCACGGAAGAGGGCCTGAAGTTCGAGACCCCATTCATGATCGACATCTCTCATCTGCTACTCGGAATGGTCACGGACTGCGACACAGGCGTGGAGATCGAATCGGGGTTCCTGCACACATCTTTCGTCTTCGTCCCCGGAGCGATGTCACCCTACCAGCTTCACGATCTGGTAGCGATTACGGTCGAATGCCCGGGCTACTTCCCGATCGAGATCACGGAGTTTCAGCCGCTCACCTTCTCGGTCCTGTTCTTTGACATCACAGTGCTCACGGTCACCGCGCCTCAGATCTGTCTGCAGCCATTCCTGAATCTGGGATTCACGGACGTAGTCCTTCTGGGCTCTATTGAATGGCAGCAGACTCGGAGCCTGACGTGGGAGGACTTCAAGGGCACCCCCGAGACGGATGCTGCCGAAGATGCCGAGATCCTGTCAGGCCTTTCGTTCGACGACTGGAGGACGGACCCCGCAACGAGAGATGCGGAGACGGGGCAATACACGATCAAGATCCAGTCTGCCTCTCTTGTCGTCCGCAACGTGATGGTGCAAACCGGGTCTTGGGTCGTGGCCGGAGCGAAAACAGACGCTCTCCTGAATCACGAACAGAGGCACTTCGACCTCAACGAGGTCTATCGAAGGAAGCTGAGGGCCGCTCTCCTGCAACTGCGAGGCAAGGGGAGGACGCCAAAGGAGGCTCTTGAGGATCTTCAACGGAAAATCAAGGAGACGTGGGACAAAGCGAACGCCAAGCTGAAGGAACTGCAGGATCAGTACGATCGTGAGACGGATCACGGCCGGAAAGGCACGGAGCAAGGCGAGTGGGACAAGAAGATCGACGGGTGGCTGAAGGATCCGACCAAGGCTCCGGACTGGTGAGAAGCTACGGGGCGGGAGTCGGGATACTGGCTCTGTGACGCGCGGGGAGTTCGGGAGACGCAAACCTCGCATTCGGTGAGAGATTGGGCTCGCCTCCTCTGGTTCGCGGCCAAGAGAACGAGTGGGAAACTTGAGTAGCAGTGCGGAAACGCGGGATGTCACCCGCCCCTCTCGGACCGCGCACCCCTTGGCGTGACGACGCCGATCATCGGCGCGAAACGTCGAGCAGCTCGAACCGTTACTCGCCGCCGCCGACTTCACAATAGATGACGAGACCTACGCTCAAGCTTCGGCCCTCTCCCCAGCGCCCCCTCCGGCGACCGATCGAACCGAAGAACAGGCCGGCTTCGCATACAAAGGCAGCGAGGAACGATACCGGTAGTCGGTGCTACTGAGCTTCGACCTTCTTGAGGAAGGCGAGTAGGGCGTTTGCCATGGCTTCGGGGATGAGCATCCAGCCAAACGGGTGGTTGCTTCCGGGAACGACGACGATCTCGCATTGCTTCGGAAGTTGGGACAGGCGCTGCACGATGTCGAATTCCTGCTCGTTCTCTTTGGTGTTTTCGTCAGGGAGCATCAGCACGGGGCAGGAGATCCGCGTGTAGTAGTCCTCGACGCGAAGGTTGAAGTAGTTCTGCATGTACTCATCGCGGGCCCACTTGCGCCAGGAGCTGACGAACTTGCCGTCCTCCGTCTCGACGATGCCGTAGGCGGTCACCGCCTCGAGCCATGCGTTCCACATCCCGCTGCCCTCGTAGAGCCCGCGGGTCTTCTCCACGAGTGCATCACGAGACTCGTAGGTTGTCTCCGGTCTCTCGGCCATCTTGCGAAGGCTCTGCTGCGCCTCAGCGTCGTTGGACAAGCTTGCGGCTTCGCGGATGCCGTAGGGGCCGTACTCACTGCACAGCGCTCCATCCGCCACGAGCGACAAAACCTTCTCAGGGTAGTGTGCTGCGAGGCTCAAGCCGACCTCAGCACCGATCGAGCTCCCAACCACATGAGCCTGTGCAATCCCGAGGCCGTCCATCACGCCGGCGACGTCTTTGGACATGTCGTCGGTGTGATAGCCGGTCGGGGGCGCGTCGGAACGGCCGTGTGCGCGGAGATCGAGAGCAATGCATCGATACGTGCCCTGGAAGAGAGGGATCACCGGATCCCACATCCTCAGATTCGCTCCACCGTAGTGGATCAGGACGACCGGCGCCCCCGCCCCGCCGTGATCCTCCACCTGAATCCCCACACCGCCGACCATCATCTTCTGTGCCTGCATCGACTCTCCTCGCGTTTCACTGGGCTGGATGATGCCGCCGATTGTATCGAACGCGGTGCCCTGCGTGGCCTGACAACGATTAGTGAAAGCGGGGAATCTGGGGTCAGCTGCTGCAATGTAGGACCAGCCCCTCTTCCTCTGACCGCGCCGATCATCGGCGCGCGAAACGTCGAGCAGCTCGAACCATCGCTTGCCGCCGCCGACTTCGAGTTGGACGACAAGATCTACGCCGAGTTGTCGGCACTCTCGCCTGCGCCTCCTCCGGCGGCCGATCGAACCGAAGAACGGGCCGGCTTCGCGTACAGAGGCAGCGAGGAACGATACCGGTAGGATCTTGACCTAAGGGCCGATGCGCGCAGGCATCTCCGAATCTCATAACTCTGCGTTCCGCCGCGAAGTTCGGGCATACTTGCCCGCCGTTGCTGGATCATCAATTGGGCATGTGTCTCTCGATGTTCCGGAGACCAGGACTCCACATCATCGCTCGTCGAGTAGCTGTGTTTCCTCTCGGATAGTCCCCGCTTCTTGATCCTCTAGGATTGGATCCCCTGCAGGATGCGGAGTAACGGCGATCAAGTCCAGGAAGTACAGTTTGCCTGTCTGCGTACTTCGCCATACACTGCAGCGTAATGGGCGATGTAATCGCCCATCCGACAGCAAGGTGATGTGGATGAACAAGTGGCGCCATTGGACACGGCGGATGTTCATCGAGGGTTGGGCGATTCTACGGAGGTGATGAAGTTGAAGAAGATCAAGCGCCGATATGGAATCTCAGTCTGGTTGTGTGTTTGCCTGCTTGTCATGATCTCTATCACTCCGAGGCAAGCGCACGCGGTGGAGCCTCTCTCAATTGCCATCATCACAGTTGTGCTTGCTGCGACCGGTGTGGCGGTGGCGGCGCGAGCGCTGGCGACTGACAAACCGAGCATTGGCGACATCACCATGAAGCCCCTGACGTCAAAGAACGAATTGCACGTGGGCGACAAGTTTAAACTCGAACTGAAGGCTCGAATAGGCTTTGGCGCGGTTGCTGATAGGCTCTCGTCCGATGAGAGCGGCAAGTACTTCACTCAAGTGAAGCACGGGGACAGAGTACTATACACGACGTGGCGAGTGGGGGAAGAGGGAATGCTAGGGCAGACAGAGATGGAGCCCACCTGGGAGATGGACATGACGGCTAACAGGCCAGGAGATATGACGCTTGTGGCCAAAATCGGCGTTAGTGGTCAGACCGAGGGGGTCATATCAGATCACTGGACGTGGGTCCAGAAACGCGAGTCACATATACTGAAGATCGGCGAGCCCTATACCGTATCCATGCGCGCCGTCCTGGACCCGGCGAGTAATCAGGTGAAGCTCGAAGTAACAGTCGTATGCAGAACACAGGCATACACGAAGAAGAAGACGTCCTGGAAAGGTGGACTGATGACCCTCTCGGTGAACGGCACGAAGTATGCGCTCCGGGTCCCCGCAGCCGCGAGTGCGAGCACGGAAAGCCGCATGATATTCTATCCGATCTCATTGCCGTACTCGGAGCAAGGCGTAACGTTCAAAGACATCACCTACGAGATCAAGACCGTGGGGCGACTGAAGGAAAATGGACTTGAGTTCTCTGTCAATAACTACACTCAGAAAGACGTCCATGCGATTGTAACATGGCCGCTGCCCTAGGACGGGTCAGGGCGGAGTGCCGGAGACATCCCAGTGCAGGGTCTGGAGTCGGGTCCGGGGTCAAGACTTGCACTGCGTCTTTTCGCAGCATGTTCGCTCACGGAACAGCGTTGAACGCACCGCTTCTTCTGAGATTAGGCGGGGACGCTGGGAATCGTCTGTCTCTCTCTCCGTAGGAAGCCCAGTGCGGCGAGGCCGAGGATCGCCATGGCGGACCACAGGATGAAAGGGGAGCGGGGGCTGCAGGCGGCGAGGCTGTTGCCGAGGGGGTCAGGTCTTGTATTGCCACATTGTCTTGGGTTGTCTGGCTCAGGCCGCGCTCCTCTTGGAGTTTCTCTCAACGAGTGCCACACGTCCCGTCGCTACCCAGGATCCCGCCAATAGACCTTGCTCTTTCCCTGGATCTTGCCTGTGTCGACGAATCCCGCGCTCTCGTACAGCTTGATGGCCGCCACGTTCTCAGGGCCAACATCGAGGAAGATGGAGGCGCAGTCGGACTCCCTCTTCATGTGATCGAGGAGCACTCTCAGACCTGCCCTGCCGTAGCCCTTCCGTTGGTGCTCCGCACCGATCATGTGCCGGACGATCCAGATGGTGTCGTCCTCGGGGTTCTTCCCGAACGCGGAGAATCCGACCATGGTGTCTCCGTCGTAGATGCCGCAGCAGTGGAGGAATGTGTGAAACTTGGACTGCGCGATGCTTGCGGCGTTCGATGCCACGAACTGCTTCTGCTCCGGCTTTGGCTCAAGCCGGATCGCCTCGATGAAGTTGTCTTCGGTAATCTCTCGAATCGTAACCTGCATCCGCATCCTCCCATCGGCTGTCGTTCACTTTGCAGTGTCCCGCGGGAGCAAACGCGATAGCCCTCTCCCCGTGAGTGCGAGATCCGCGGCAATCCGTTCAATCCGGAAGCACCAAGGCGCTCCCCGCTGATGAAGGACGAGTCGTCGGAGACAAGGAAGAGCACCACGTTCGCAACCTCCAGTGCCTAGGGGGTAGATCTTGTCTCTTGACGTCACGAATCCAGAGTCGATCCCGAAACTCCAATCTCACCACGATACTCGGGGCTCAGATCCACGCATCCTGAGGAAATGACCTCGGGACCGTCACGGATGCCGTTCTGAGATCGTTGCCTGCATTGCGGCTCGGATTCGAGGCCTGACGTGCGCAGCAATTGACCGACGTTCTCGGGATCTGTAGGATGCCTTACATCAATCGCAGTGAATATGAAGCCACGAATGGGGACACAGGATCGGGGACAGGCAAGTGCGCGCGAGCGGATCCGCACAGGCCGAAGTGGTGCGCGAGGCAATGCTCACAAAGCGGAGTTCCGAACGGCCAGCGCGTTGGGGCTGACGCGCATCCTGTTCGGCTCATGCAGGCGTCTCCGGTGCCGTGTTGAAGAAGGCCGCGCGTTTCCTCCGCCGAGCCAAGGTGTGTGTGCGCCTGCGGCTGGGCTTCACAAGGCAGCCGGGTCCGTCGCGAGACGGCCGGATCCAGATTCCTTGGTCCTGTCGCAATCGCATGGCACCTGCGTCGAAGACAGAGTGATCCACGAAAGGAGAAAGCAATGAGGCGAGACAACGGTCAGGAGCACGCGGACGATTCCTGCAGATACTTGACTCCCCTGTACGGAAGAAGAGAGTTCGCGCAGGGCATTCCCAAGAAGGCCATTCCCGAAGGTCCGATGCCGCCCGACTCCGCCTATCAGCTGATTCGGGATGAACTGACCCTCGATGGGACTCCTTCGCTCAATGTCGCGACCTTCGTCAACACGTGGGCCGATGACTGGGGCCGACGATTGGTCGAAGAGAATCTCGGCAAGAACTTCATCGACCACGAGGAGTATCCGCAGAGCAACCTTGTTGAGAAGCGCATCATCTGGATGCTCGGTGACTGGTACGGAACGGAGTTCCTCTCGAAGGACACGGACCCGGATGACGCCAAGGGGTTCTACGGATCTGCGACGATCGGAAGCTCCGAGGCCGTGATGTTGGGCCTCATCACCCACTGCAGGAACTGGCAAACGAACAACAAGAAGAACCCGAACAGGCTCCCGTTGGACAAGCCGTTCGTCCTGATGGGCACTCACATCCATTCGTGCTTCGACAAGTACTGCAAGTACTACAATGTGGGGGCTCTCTACGTCCCGATGTCCGCCGTCAAGTTCTCGCTCACTGGTGAGGACGTCGCGGGGATCCTGAACTCCACGATCGCCGACAGCCCCTACTTCGAGCAGATCATGGAAGCCTGCGAGTATCCTTTCGACTACCCGGGGCTTGCCACGCGGACCGTCGGGGAGCTCGTCATGGCGGTCGGAGGGGTGGTCGGAACAACCTACACCGGCAACTCCGACGAGGTCGACCTCATCGGCGAAGCGATCGAAGCGTACTGCGAGAGGCACAGTGGATCGAATGTGGACATCCCGATCCATGTCGACGCGGCGAGCGGTGGTTTCATTCTCCCGTTCACGAATGCGACGGCCGAGAAGCCCGTTCTTTTCGACTTCCGCGATGTCGCGCGGGTCAAGTCGATCAACGTATCGAATCACAAGTTCGGCGGTTCCCTCCCCGGGATGGGCAGCGTCATCTTTCGCGACGATACGATCGTGGACCAGGACTACCTCGTATACGACATCTCGTATCTGGGAGGGCACTTCAAGGACTTCACGGTCAACTTCTCGCGCGGCTCGAGCATGATCCTCTTGCAGTACTACAACCTCCTTCGGTGGGGCAAGAGCGGGTACGGGGACGTGATCTCGAACTGCATGGCGAACGCCCATAGGTTGATCGACGGGATCGCAAATAGCGACACCCTCAAGGGCCTGTTCCGCCCGATCAGCGATAACGATCACTACCCCATCTGCGTGTTCACATGGGCTGGCGGAGAGCCTGATTGGTCCCTCTCGCAATTCGCCGAGGAGCTGAGAACCTTCGGCTGGATTGTGGCCAGCTACCAACTACCGACCGCCGATCCGGAGAAGCCCGATGGCATCAATGTCTTCAGAGTCGTAGTGCGCCAGGTGGTCAGCGCTGACCACGTAGACGGACTCGTCTCTGACATGGAGATCGCGGTTGGGAATCTCGAGAACCGAAACGGATCTCCGCGGCCGCCGTTCCCTGCCGGACGACTCTGAATTGTGAAGACAGGAGAGTGCCGACTCGCACACCTCGAAAGGAGAAGCCCCAATGCGCGAGAAGCAAGTCAGCGACAGCTCTGAGCATGGCTCTCGCCCGCCGATCGTGCGGCTGAGCGTCTGCGATCTCCATCCGCCTCAGGAGGGGCAGGGGCTTCGGCTCGCGGTCTATCAAGGTCAGAGTCAGGTGGGTGACCGGCAAGCCATCGACCACAACCTCGAGAACCTGAGAATGTGGGCGGCATCAGCGGCCAAGTACGAGGCGCAGCTGCTCGTCCTGCCCGAGCTTTTCCTGTGCGGCTACAACGTCAATCCGGGTGACGTACCGGATGTCGTCATGAGTCGGGATGAGGCGGTGCAGATGGTCGGGCCGATCGCGAAGCGAAACAAGATCGCGATCGTCTGCCCCTACGCAGAGGCGGCGGATGTAAACGGTGAGTCTCGGCACTTCGATGCCATGGTTCTGGTCGACAGGGACGGGACTCTGCTGAGGAACTACCGGAAGTCGCATCTCTGGGGCAATGACGAGAAGAAGAACTGGTGGTTCGCCTATGTGGACGATCCACAGGATGCCTTCCGGGTCGACAAGGTCAACGGCATCAACGTTGGGCTGCTGAACTGCTACGAGGCGGAACTCCCCGAGTTGTCGAGAATCCTCGCTCTCAATGGAGCACAAGTCATCGTGATCCCCACTGCAGCGGACGTTGGAACGCTGGAGGCCAACGGGCAGTGGTCAAGCTGGGCCTATCCTGATGTCTCGAGGACCGCCATTCCGGGCAACGCCTATCAGAACAAGGTCTTCGTCGCGTACTCCAACCACGCGCTCTACGAGTATCGATCCGACGGCAGAACACTCACTGCGATCTACTTGGGCAACAGCGCGATCGCCGATCCCTACGGCCAATTGCTGGTGGCTGCGGACAACGTGGAGACCCTGCTTGTCGCGGATTGCGTCCCCGCTCGCTACCAGCCGACGCATCCGGACGGGGAAAGCGACTACATCAAGGATCGGAGGCCCCCGCTCTATGGTCAGCTCGTGAGCATGGAGGCGACCCTGCCCGATGGGAGTACCTACAAGTATCCCAAGAACCCGAACGAGGGCTGGCACCCCGCGGATTGAGCTCACGGTGGTGTCCACGTGAAGGAGGATAGAGAGCGGTCGCCCATCAGGCCGACTCGATCGGCGAGTGCGTTCGGGGGAGACAAGCGTTGCCTTCATTGGAGCTGCGAGTTCGGGTCAAGTCCTGCATTGCCACATTCGGCAGCTCCCGGCTAGTATCGCGAACATGAAGAAGCCTGAACCGGACCGTCTCCGACGTGGGAAAGCGGTTCACGATCAGATCCAACAGGAATGGGAAGCCGAGGCGCAGGGCGACGTCACCCGAGAGAAGGGCGTCACGAAGCCGAGTGGCAGCCGCGGTCGCATCGACATCCACGTCCAGGCGGACGAAGGACTGGCTGCCGTCGTCGAAGTCAAGAACTCGGACTGGGATGCCATGTCGCCCAAAGCCGTGCAAAGGAACGCCAAGCGCTACGCTCGTCAGATCTGGAGCTACATCGAAGCCGAATTGGAAGAGGGCAACGAAGTCTCCCCCGGCATCACCTTCCCCAAGCGGCCGGAAACGGCGGGCCGTCTAGAAGAGATCGAGAAGCTGTTTGACGACGAAGGGATACCCGTCGTCTGGCAGGACGAGGGCAACTGACTCGCGTCAGTTGCTTTGGAGTTCGGTACCTGTAGGGAACAGATGCCGAACTCTGAAGAGCGCGAGGAACGCAAAGCCCGAGCTGAAGAGCCGGATCGAGAGTGATTCGGCGGCAGATCTTCAGTCGGGAGCTTCCCGCTCCTCCAGCCGCTTCTCCAGCTGAATCCACACGGACTCTCGAACGAAGCCTAGCTTGCGATAGACGGTCTGCATGGCGACGTTCCCGATGCCACTGCTCGTCTGCATTTGCGGATGCCCTTTGCGTCGAGCGACCTCAATGGCGGTGACGTAGGCCGCGGTTGCGATGCCCCTTCCGCGATCCGGACGAGCCACGCCGGCGAGACCGGCGTACACGGGCCGCCCCTCGGGCGCCGATCCGACCTCGCAGAATCCGACGATCCGGTCTCCTGACAGCGCGACGGTCGATACCTCGAAGTCCAACTGCGAACCCTCGAGCACCCACTCCTGCCAATCGTTCCGCAAGATCTCGCTCTCCTCTTCCTTGGGGACGTCTTTCCAGGCATCGCAGTAGGCGGCGTAGAGCGGCTCGGCGAACCCGTCATCGCGCTCCCGAAACGCTTCGTACGAGAGGAATTCGATTCCCTCTCCCTCCAGGCGCTGAAGCAGGGGCGCATACGACGCGGCGTCGAACGGCTCAAGATCGAGATGCGAGGGACCTTCCCGGAAGACATCCTTGAATCCGAAGCTCAGCGCGAAGGGGAGCCCGGCCGGAAGGTTCTCGTAGGCGTCGGCCCGGAGGACCTTCGGATCGTGCTGGTTCAGCTCCTCGAGAAGACAGGTGTACAGCGACGTACCGATCCCCTGCCGACGAAGCGGCTCGTCGACGACCACGTTGACCTGAAACCAGGTCCGGTGGCTCTCCCCCGTCCACTGTGCGTAGCCAGCGAATCCGATCATCCGGTCCTCCACGAACGCCGCCCATCGCCCCGCCTTGTGCTTGGGTTCTCGCGTCCGTCCGGCCTCGCGGACCTCCTCAACGGTCCTCGTCCTTGTTGGGTAGACGCGGTTGTGGAGCTCGACGAAGCGATCGTAGTCCTCCGACGTCATGGGGCGGATGTTCATGAAGGCCTCTCCCACACGGCGCGGCCGCCTTCCTTGTAGCCGAGCGCGGCGCCCGTGACCACCGCCACGTTGTTCTGCATCTTCATGGGTGTACCTCCCTCGCGCGAATAGGGTAGGTTACCCTTTAGAGAGTCGATCGTGTGTCCTGGGGTTCCGGCGCGGGTCTCTCAACGTGCGTAGGACCCTGCCGCATGCCCGATTGACCACTGCGCACCCAGACGAAAGGAAGGGCCCGTTGTTTCCCGAGTACACGATTCGAGAGAGCGCTCGCGCTAGGCACGTTCGGTTTCGGGTCACGCCAGCGGATGGACTGGTGGTTGTGATCCCGAAGGGATTCGATCGGCGGCGAATCCCCGGGATGCTGGAGGAGAAGCGAGATTGGGTCCGCCGTGCGATGAAGCAGATGGAGAGCCATCGCGCGGCCCTGCCTCCGACCGATCTTCGGCCGACGGCGATCGAGCTCCCGGCCATCGGCCGAATCTGGCAGCTTGATTGGATCGAGACGACGAAGGCGAACGTTTCGATCTCTGCGATCGGGCCCTTCCGTCTGAGGCTCTCGGGATCAATCCAGGATCAAGCTTTGTGGCGTTCGGCGTTGCGGCAATGGCTCATTGAGCGCGCCCGCGAGCACTTGATCCCGCGGGTAGAAGACATGGCGCACGCGCTCGGCACCCCCATTCGGCGGATCTCGATGCGCTGCCAGAAGACGCGCTGGGGCTCTTACTCCACGCGAGGCACGATCAGCCTGAACGCCCAGCTGCTGTTCCTTCCGGAGCGGCTGGTTCGATACGTCATCTCACACGAGCTGTGTCACGCCGTGCACCCCAACCACTCCCCGAGCTTCTGGAACCTGTTGCGGACTCATGAATCCGATGCCGATCGACTGCGGGCGGAACTCCGCACCTCATGGAGTCTCGTTCCAAGCTGGATCCAGCACCGTCACTAGGCGGGCGAATCGCGAACGAAGTCCGGCGTGAAGCTGGACTTCGTTCGTGCGCGAACTGACGTTCGCGGGTCCGACGAAACTCCACTACAGCAGTTGCCCGTGAAGAGAGCCTGGGTTTCTGCCACGCGCGAGGCTCGTCCTGCGCGTGCCTCGCGCGCTGGCTTCAACGGGCGGGCTTGTGAAGTGTAGGATGGCTTCCCGGGGCGCGGTGTACGTTGTCCGTGCTGTGCCGATAGGATGCCCTCGGTGTTCAGGGATGGTTCCGCGAACCGAAAGGAGTGACATGACGTACCAAAGCCGTGCAGGGTGTTTCAGGATCCCGGTCATCTTGGTTCTGATTCTTCTCGCTCAGGGAAGCCTGACGTCGTGCACGTCCTCTGCCGTTACGCCGGAAGCACCCTTTCAGACCGTGATCGAGCCGTTCGAGGTCCTCGGACCGACGGGGAATCGGATCTACGGGCAGGTCCGCCGTCCCGATCCGACTCTCTACCCGGACGCCGCCTTCCCCGCGGTCATCCTCGTCCCCGGCGGGATCAACCCCGGCCGGATGGAGGTGCACGGCGCCGACGCCAAGGCGCTCGCCAAGGAGGGAATGGTCGTCGTCGCGTTCAACGCCGAGGGGCGAATCGACACGCTGGCCCCCAACGACCTTCGCTCGGAGGGAGAGGAAGACTTCAACGGCTTCCGCCATCAAGACGGGCTGGCCAACCTCATCGAGTACGTGGCGGAACTGGACTACGTCCTCGCTGACAACATCGGCCTGAAGAGCCAGTCCTACGGCATCACCATGGCCGCTGGGTGCGTCGGTCGGCATCCGGACCTGCCGATCAAGTACCTCGTCGACGGCGAGGGGCCTCCGTACAGCTTCGTGACCTGCCACGGGCCGCGGTACCTCGCCGGGGATCTGCAGAAGTACACAACCGTCGAGGCGATCTTCGGCCGGCTCGCCACCTGGCAGGATGACTCACAGGAGAACCTGGACTGGTGGTACGAGCGAGAGGCGCTCAACTTCATCGGCCGGTTCCGGGGCGCGTACCTGAGGCTTCAGGCGACGAGGGATCATGCGCAGCCGCCGGAGAACGAAGCCGAGATCCCCACCTATCACCATCCCGACGGCTGGCCGGGCGGCGGTCCCGCGTGGTGGCACAACAAGCACGCGACCGACATCGTCAACGCGGCGGTGGCCGGCGGCGTCCCGTGGGTCCGCGTGAACCTTCCTCCTCAGGGAAACGCCGTCAACGCCACCTACGACGTCGACAACCCGCCGACGTACCTTCCCGGACGCCTCGCTGACCAGCCCTGGGCCGTGCGAGCGATCCTCGAGATGGCAGGACTGATCTAGTGAACGTGTGGAGTCGACTGCTCTCGACGGAACCATCAGGGTCTGCGATGGCCTCTACCGCGAGGTACACAACGAACCCGAACGCGGACGCGTGCTCGATGATGTCTGGACGCGGATGGAGGAACGGAAGAGCTACGACTCGTAGGCGGTACCCAAAACGAGCCCACGTTATTCCGTTGGCTTCGGCTCCAATGCCGGGGTTCAGTTCTTGATCTTCTTCTCTTCTCGTTCGAGATACTGAAGAATGGCTTCCATCGTGACGTAGTTCACAGAGCGATCCTTCTGATCTGCGACTTGGATCAGGCGCTCGACAGGGCGCTTCTCCAGGCTCTTCTGCGGGATGTAGATCGACATCTTGTCGAGAAGAACTTTTCTAGGCATTCAATACCCCCTTTCTTGGTTGCGTACCGAGGGGCATGGCCCCATTCGTACTAGAAGACGGAGGGGAGGGCGCGCGCGATCCCTCCCCTCGTCGCAAGGAGGCTGGCAGTGTACCGATGGCCGTACCGAGGCGGCGGATCCCGGTGTGAGTCCGCCGAGTGATCGGACCAACCACGGGATCCGGAGAGCCTCCACATCCAGATGGAGGTCTTGGCTCCAATATAGTTCTCATCCCAGTTCCGCCCATCTCACACCCGTCTCGGCGCGGTCGGTCACCGCCAGCGCGCAAGGGATTGCGCGGCCTCGAGGAACCTGGGATGTTCGGAGATCGGTAGATTCCTCTCGTCTCTGTCCCATCGTCTCTGCACTACGATTCCTCACTTCCGGATTCCTCTCGGCCGCAGAACCAGTCTGCAGCCACGTATCGTCATAGTCTATGGGGTGGATTACGATGTTTTGTGCTTGGAAGACCCTATGTTGGGTGAGTTGGCGCTAGAAGGGGGTCTGCGCTATTCGGAGAGGAAGATCAGTTTGCGCCTAACCGCAAGGCGAACCAAGCCGGCGATGTCGTGGATGTCAAGCTTGGACATCAGGTGTGCCCGATGCTTCTCGACCGTCTTCACGCTGATCGAAAGGAGACGCGAGATCTCGATGTTGGTATGCCCCTCGGCGACCAACTGGAGCACTTCTCGCTCTCTCGGCGTCAGCCGATCAAAGGCATCCTTGTCGGCGTCAGCCGGCTGAGCAATCAGTAGATCATCGATCACCTTGGTCGAGATCGCCGGACTGAGGTACGTCTCATTTCTCATCGCCGCGCGAACGGCGATGAGGAGTTCCTCGCTGACCGAGCTCTTAAGCAGGTATCCCCGCGCGCCGCTTCGAAGTGCCCGACGAATCAGCATTTCGTCGTGGTGCATCGACAGAATGATGACGCGGGGAGGTCCGTGGAGTCGCTGGAGTTGGTGGGTGGCTTCGATCCCGTTGATCGTCGGCATCGCGATGTCCATCACGACAATGTCGGGAGCCAACTGGCGGGCCAGTTTCACTGCGTGTTTCCCGTCATGTGCCTCACCGACGACTTCGATGTCCTCCGCCTTGTCCAGTAGCGCGTGGAGCGCCTGCCGCACGAGGTGGTGATCGTCTGCGAGAAGGACGCGGATCATTGAATCTCCTTGATGGGCACATGGGCTTCGATTCGAGTTCCCCGACCGATCGTCGAGTGAATCTCGAAGCGCCCACCGAGAAGCTCAATCCGCTCTCTCAATCCCGCCAAACCCTGGCCTCCAATGCTCGACGCTCCACCATCAAGTGTCCGCACGTCGAATCCTCTGCCAACGTCCTCGATGAGCAGCGTAGCCGTTTCCCCGTCGTTCTGCAGCCTTACATCCACAGAAGTTGCCTCCGCATGCTTTGCGGCATTTGTCAACGCCTCCTGCAAGAATCGGTACAAGGACATCGAGGCTTCGTCGGAAAGCGAGATCGTTGAGATCCCCCGATAGTCGACGGGCACTCTCGTTCGGTTGGCGAACTCTTGGCAGAGGTCCTCGAGCGTGTCATTGAGCCCGAAGGCATCGAGTGTTGGTGGGCGCAGATCGTGCGCCAGCTGGCGCAAACGCTCCATCGTGCGGTCGACCAACTGGGCGGCCTCGACGATCCGCTGCCGCAGATCGGGGTCCTCCTGAGAAGCTTCCTCCGCGGTCAAATGGAGATTGATCCTGAGGGCGGTGAGAGCTTGACCGGCTTCGTCGTGCAGCTCCCGCGACAGCCTGTGCCGCTCGCTCTCCTGTGCGGAAACGAGCCGTCGAGCGAGTTCTCGGATACGCCGTTCACTCTCACGAAGCGAGGTCTCCGCCTGCTGACGTTCGACGATCTCCCGATTGAGCCGGACGTTCGCTTCAGTCAATTCGGCCGTTCGTTCCTCCACCCGTTGTTCCAGTCGAGCGTGAGCGTCTTCGAGGACGACCTCCTTCCGCTTGAGATCCCTGAAGAGGATGTTGTAGGGCCGTACGAGACCGGTATGAATGATGGCTTGGTAGATGAGGTAGAACGAGAAAAGCTTGAAGACATGCCCGAGAAAGTTCGAAAAGTCGTAGACCCCTACGTAATACGTGAAGGCGATCTCGGCACAGATCGTCAGAACGATCGACCAGCCCAACAGGACGTAAACTCGTCGGTCAAGCCGATCTCGGGAGCGCCAGAGAAACAGGAGGGCACCGAACAAGACGGCCGCGATCGCGTACTCGCTGATCCGCTTGAAGGACGTGATTCCGATGCCGTCCACGTAGGCAACCGGAAACCATCCCCGAAAGACAGAGAACAGCCCCAGTGTGGCGAACATAGCCCACCCGACGAAGGTCCATCGCGCATCGACCCTGCGGCGGAAGAACAGGGGCAAAATCAGAAGAGCAAGACTCTCCATGTATCGAGCGAGAACCCACAACTGCGTTGCCAGGTTGGATCCGTACCCTGCGAACACCCCCATTCCTTGATAGGCGAGGGCGTGGAGAAGGTCAACTCCTCCGACAAACAGGTACGCGATACCCAGCACGAGGAGGTAGTTGACCTCCTGATAGCGGCGAGAGTTCCAGGCGAACATGAAGATCCCTGCCGCGATGGCGACGCTGAACAGCTCGGCGAACGAGTGGAACAAGAGGTAGCTGTACCTGCTTGCGAAGTACAGCCCAACGAGAACCAACAGGGCTCCCATCACCGCGAATCCTGCTCTCGATCGCAGACTGATGGTTCTCATGATGCTCCTGGTGTCGATCCGTCAGGCTAACTTGACGCGGGAAGCGCTGTCAACCCAAGGAGGCCTGTGCACCGACGCGGGTCTCGTTGACAACACCGCGTCTGACCTTCTGTCGTTGTCAAGGGAGAGTATCAGAGTGAACTGACAAGAAGCTCGGGTTTGGTCTTGCATTGCCTGATCGCTGAGCACGTCGACATCGGGCGCAGGCGATCTGGCTACGCGGCGGATTGCAGAGCGCGACGGGCGGCCGCCATGCCGTCGAGCGCGGAGCTGACGATCCCTCCGGTGTAGCCCGATCCCTCGCCGATCGGATAGAGCCCGCTGACGCCGGTCGAATGGCCGGTCGCCTGATCGCGCGGAATGCGCACGGGGCTGGAACTGCGGGTTTCGACGCCGTAGAGAAGGACATCCTCGTGACGGATGCCATTCAGTTCGCGAAGCATCTTGGGAAGTGCGTTGCGAAGCATCCGGGCAACCACTTCGGGGAGGAGGCTCGCGATGTCGGAAGGCACGGCACGCGCGCAGGAACGGGCGTCGGGAATGCCTGCGGGCTCGCGGTTCTCAAGGAAGTCGATCAGCGGTTCCGCCGGGAGACCGTAGTCCCCGCCCCCTGCAAGAAACGCCGCGTGCTCCATCGTTCGTTGGAGTGCAACACCTGCAAGAGATGCGTGCGGTTGATCGGCCGGGTAGTCATCCGGACCGACGGGCACGAGAAAGGCCGCGTTCCCGTACGGTTTGGCTCGACTCGAGTAGCTCATTCCGTTGGTCGTCAGCAGGCCTTCCGACGATGCGCACGCCATCACGAGGCCTCCTGGGCACGTGCAGAAGCTGTAGCAGCCCCGCGTTGTCTTCCCGGGCTTGCGGGTCAATCGGAAGCTCGCGCCCGTGAGCCTCGGGTGCTTCGCCCATGTGCCGTACTGAGCGACGTTGAGCCGACTCTGCGGCATCTCGGCTCGCACTCCTACCGCGAACGGCTTTGCCGTCAGGGCCACGCCCGCCTCGGCAAGCATCGTGTAGACATCGCGTGCGCTGTGCCCGGTGGCGAGGAAGCAGATGTCGGTCGCGATCTCCTCGCCCGAAACGGTGACACCACGCAACGCGCAGTCTTCGATGTGCAGGCCGTCGAGCTTCGCGCCGAAGCGGACCTCGCCTCCGAGTTCTTCGATCCGATTCCTCAGCGTGGGGATGATCCGGCTGAGCACATCGCTCCCAATGTGTGGTTCAGCGTCGATCAGGATGTCGGACGAGGCTCCGCAGTCGACGAGCAGTTCGAGGAACTGCTTGATCGCGCCTCGGTCCTTGGAGCGTGCGGTCAGCTTGCCATCGGAGAAAAGCCCGGCGCCACCTTCGCCGTAGAGCACGTTGCTTTCGAGGTTCAGGACCCCCTCCTGCCAAAACGTCTCGACTTGATGGCTGCGGATATGGACATCGGCTCCGCGCTCAATGATGAGAGGCTTCCATCCGGCTTCGGCGAGCGTCAGTGCCGCCATCAGTCCGGCCGGCCCTGCCCCGACCACCACCGGACGAGGCTCTCTTGGCGTGGTGTGCGGGATCGCCGGCACCGATTCCGGGTCCATAGCCGAAACCGCTGCCAGGTCAACACGCCCCGGTGAGAACGGCGGGGCGGCCTCGCCGGAGTAGTCAACCTCGACCGACAGCACGAAGCGAGGCTGCAGCTCTTTGCCGCGAGCGTCGATCGAACGGCGCAGGAGGACGAGCCGATCGAGATCGTCCTCGCGGCAGTTCAGTAGCCGAGCGATCGCGGACAGCACATCCGGCTTCTCGTAGTCCAGCTTCATCGAGATCTGGTTGATTCGCAATCGCATGGTGTGCCTTTCGATGATGAGGGTCCATGTCCATTGTACGACGAGGCGTGACAACGCCCATCAGGCGCGTGGGCTTCCAGCCGGAGATCCGCGGTCTCGGAGATCCGGGGTCTGGTCTTGCATTGCCACATCTCAGAGCATGCACGGGTCATTACCGCACGGCGAAGACCCATTCAGCGCTCAACACTGGGGTCTCACAGGCACATGAAGGCAGCCGGGATCATCAAGATGGGCCCGGATGCTCGTCCTCCAGAAGATGGACTACGGAGTGAACTGACGGGAACCTAGCTTGTGAGGAACTCCTTGTCAATAGCTGCGGCAAGTGATGGCGGCACACCGGAAGGCGTTGTGATCGCCGTTCAATCTTCCGCAACGAGGCGCGCCGTGCTATGCTTCGAATCGCAATGAGCCTCATTCTTGCGGTGAGAGACGATCAGGACATCGTGATCGCCAGCGACGGGCGCGTGCTGAACGAGGATCTCGGCGTGATGTCGGACGATTCGCTCAAGACTCTGGCGCTCAACTCGGAGTTGTGTCTCGGACTGGCAGGCTCCACGGACACGATGCGTCAAGTGTTGACCTCGCTCGGGATCAAGTGCCGCGGCAGCCATCCGATCGATCTTCTCGGCGCGTGCCAGGAGGTGGCCTGCCCGGTGGACGTCGACTATCACGACGCGCGCGACGAAGTGACGGGCGTACTTCGATGGATGATGCGCCGCGTCCCGATCCGATTGCGCCTCAGGCGGCTCCCGGCCGTCATCCTTGCCGGACAATCGAAGGACCATCCCGCCCTCTGCGGCTGGAGCCATCCCGTCCGGGCGATAGAGACAGCGGGGGCGGCCGGGTACTCCGAAGCGGTCGTCGGAAGCCTCCCGGATGAGGGCACGCGAGCGTGGACCGAATTTCGTCGGATGGTTCGCGGGGAGCGATCGACTCAGCGTGCGGAGGAGAGGCTGACTCGTGCGGTACGATTCTGCGCCCGGTACTTCGGGACCGGCGGACCGATCAACGAAACCGTCTTCCTGCGTCGCTTGTCGCGAGGCTTTTCGCTGGATCGAGTAGAAT
>JBARQW010000173.1:0-2865 GCA_049643905.1 Bipolaricaulia bacterium | reverse complement strand
GGGAGAACAGCGAACGAGGCCGTGAACACGAACGGATCCGACTCACCGAAGGAGACGACTTCGACCCTCGGGCGGGAGACCGGTCGAAGCTTGAGCGTCATCAGTGCTTCAGGAAGGTGCTGGCGCTCGAGGTCTTCCTGCGTCTCGGCGACGAACGCCTCCTTGCCGAACCGCGATTCGAGGACGTTGCGAGGGATGTGGCCTTTTCGAAATCCCGGGATGCGAGCCTCGCGCGCATAGCGTCGGTAGACCGCGTCGAGCTGCTCACGGAAGGCTTCCGGTCCGACCGTCACGCGAACGGTCGCCTCCGTCGCCCCCCGCTCTTCGATCTCGTATTGAGGTTGGGTTGTCATGTTCCGTCCGATGCTCCAAGCGATTCGTAGATGGCGCGGAGTATACGAACGAGCGAACTCTCCAACAAGGAAACCCGCACGCCTAGGTCCTTCGATGAGGCAGACCTCGGCTAGACCCCGAGAAGCACACGGCTGATGCGATCGACGGCTCTGAACAGGAAGCTCAGTCCGCCCAAGTACAGGAGCGCCATCAGAATCAGGAAACCGTACCGTTCGACCGACAAGAGGAAGCGTCGACCTTCTGCCTTCAGGAAGTACATCAGGACTCTCGAGCCATCGAGCGGAGGGATCGGAATGAGATTGAACACAGCCAGGAGGAGGTTGTAGAGAACGAATCGGCTGAGCAGGATCAACACCGCCTCAAGGAGGTGGAATCCGAAACCGCCGGAAGCCAACTCGATCGAAGAAACGCCCAGCCAGATCAAGCGGAACACGCCGGCCGTGACGAGGGCGAGCGCGATGTTCGTCACTGGCCCTGCGAGCGCCACGAAGAGCATTCCGCGAAGAGGATTACGGAAGTTTCCCGGGTTGATTGGCACCGGTTTCGCCCACCCGAACAAGAAGAGCCGCGTTCCGAAGAGAAAACTGACGACTGCGAGCCCAAGCGGCACGAGGATCGTGCCGACCGGATCGATGTGTGCGAGCGGGTTCAGCGTGAGTCTGCCACGATTGCGCGCCGTCGGATCTCCCAGCCGGAACGCCACGTAGCCGTGTGCGACTTCGTGGAGAACGATCGCCATGAAGACGGCGATCAAGGAAAGGACCACTTCGAGGACGACGTCGAAGTTCATGCGCGCTCCCTCAGCTTCGGATCGACCGTCAGTGTATCCTCGTTGCGAACGATTACCAGACCCGCAGGCGCTCCTTTCGGCTTCCGTACGTGCTTCACGGCCGCGACCGTCACTTCGACCCGCCGTTCGTGCTTCGCCTTCGAGTGGCGGGCCGCCAATCTCGCCGCTTCATGAAGGACGCTCGCCGGTATCTCCTTGCTGCCGCTTCGGCGCACGATGACGTGGGAACCGGAGACGCCACGCGCGTGCATCCACACGTCGTCAGGTGCCGCATCGCGTAGCAGACGATCGTTCTCCGCTGCATTCCTTCCGACGAGGACAGTATGCTCGCCGATTGCGATGCGGCGGCCTGGGAGCGGCGCACCGCGAACCGGCTCGGGGGCTGCTGCCGGGAGGAATCGAATCGCCTCGTCTGGGAGCGGCGCCCCTTCGTCGATCGCATCCATCGCTCTTCGAATGACGTCAATCTCCGTCTGGATTCGCCGCAGCCGCTTCTCGACGTGGGGGAGTCCTCGACGAAGGCGCTTGGCTCGCCCGTGGAGGCGCTGCGCGTTTTCGACCGGACTCAGCGACGCATCGAGACGGATCTCGATCTCCTCCTCGGTCGCCGGGTCGGTCAGTGTGACGCGATCCGTCCCTGACGAAAGCTCGGACTGAAAGGTCAACAAGAGATCGGCGTGATGGCGAAGTCGCTCTGCATCGGTCGCCGTATCGAGCCAATCGCGGAGCTTCTCGATCGTGCGCGATCGCTTCCCAAGTGCCCTCTGCAGATGAACTACCGCGGGATCGGGCCCTTCGGACTCAGGAAGATCCTCGCTCAGCGTCATCACTCGATCGAGGGCTTCGGAGAAGCTCGCGGCACGTTCGGCCGGAGGCCGTAGCGGGTAGAAAGTCGCCCGCAGTCCGACGGGATCCACGTACGGCTCCGGCGCCCCCACCGCGGCGACGATGTCGACGAGATGCTCACAGACTCGAGCTGCCAGCGACTCCGCATCACCCTCCGCGAGGCTCAGGATGTCCTCGGCCGTCTGCCGCCCGACTCCGTCGACCTCCCTCGCAAGGGCTCGGCCCGGACTTTCGTTCCGGAGAACCGGCGCGATCTCCTCCGCTCGAACCGCTCCGGGAGCGAGCTTCGGCTGCGGTGTCAGTGGCCTGTATGCGAACCCCGGACGGTTTCGAGGCTCCCGCCGACTCGCCCCGATCACGGTTCCGTCGCGCACGAGGAGGAGGTTCCCGCGGAGCCCGACCAGCTCGGCGACCAGTTGGGTTGCCTCCATGCGGGATCCTTCTCGCCTCTCGATCTCGAGGACGACGATCCGATCCCATCCAGCCTGCCGAACCGACATGATTCGTCCACCGCGTAGATGTTTGCGCAATAGCATGGCGAAGTTCGACGGCTTCTGCGGATTCGGTATCTCGAGCGCCGTCAGGTGAATTGTCGCAGCCTTCGGGCCGATCAGGATCCTCGCTGCCCCGGTTCCCGAGACACGAAGGAGGAAGAGATCGCGCGTCGGCTGATAGGCCGTCCGAATGAAACCGCCCTCAACCGCTGGCCGCAGCTCGCTGAGGGAAGCGGCAATCGCCAATCCATCCATGCTGCCTCCGGTTGAAGGCTTCCCAGGCCCTCTCTATAATCCACTCATTGTATCGCCGGCGTAGCTCAGTGGTAGAGCAATGGTTTCGTAAACCATAGGTCGGAGGTTCGACTCCTCTCGCCGGCT